>JANXLP010000158.1 GCA_025355125.1 Opitutaceae bacterium
CCACCAAGTGCGCACTGCCGTGGAAGACGAAATCGACTACCAAACCGCCGCCACCGCCTGGGATCGCCATGTGAGAAGCGGCGAGAAGGCCCTCACAGGCGCGGAAGTGCGGCATGAGCTGACGGCACGCGATCACACCAAAAAGGCCCGGCCAAAAAACGCGCCATGACCGAACTACAAGTCGTCGAACTTATGCGTGATCTCATCGTGCGATTTGGCGGACGCGAAGAACCAAAAAAAGAGACGACCACCAACCGGTCGTATACCCGATTCCAGATACGAGAATGGAATAATAACCTTAACAAATTTCCCGGTTTTCTATCGATCCGAAGCCTCACTACTCAGGCTTCCGGCGCGGGACTCAAAGGAAAGGAGCCAAGGTTGAGCAGAAAGGATTTCTCGGAGATATTTTCTATTCCAATCGAATCGTTGATGCACCGCACGTGGGGCCAGGGCAGGTTCCGAACTTCAGTCGGAATCGAATACAAACTGGTCGATTCCGACTCCATGCGCCGAATCCTTGAATGGAGTCTGACGACACACGGCAAAAAATCCGACGAGTCACGTCACTTGAGCGAAAAACTATGCATGGAACTCCTCGATGAAATTTTCGAGGCGCGCGGCGAGAAAGATTGCACGCCTACATGGCTGCATGAGGGCAACCGAGGAAATTTGCGACTGGATGGATATTGGAAATGCCTCCAGCTCGCGGCGGAATTCCATGGGCCGCAGCACTACGTAACCGTGCCATATTTCCATCGGGGCGACCCAAACGCTCTCAAAAAGCAAAGGGCGAGAGACCAAAAGAAACGAGACGCCTGTGAAAAGGCAGGCGTTCGATTGATCGAGATTCCGTATACCGTCGTTCTAACGAAAGCCGCCTTGATTCTTTTTCTAAGAAATAATTTTTCTGGTATTTCCGATAGTGTCGCATCTTGCCGCGATACGGCAAAATAGCTTCTGATTTCGGAGTTTACGCCCTTTACGCGCTCCCCGCCAGCACCGCGCCCCCCCCGCGACCGCCTCCGTCTTCGCCTCCACCGTTACGCCACGCGCCGCCGGCAGAATCACGTGATAGACCGTGCCTTCGCCCGGCCGCGACTCCACGCGCAGGCGCACGCCGTGTTTTTCCACGATCGTATGCGCGGTCGCCAGGCCGAGGCCCGTGTCCGTCTCCGTCGTCGTGAAAAACGGATCGAAGATGCGCGGCGGCACTTCCGCCGGTGCCCCTTGGCGCGTGCCGCCACGGTCCCCTACCCTTTGCGAGCCGCAGTAGCTGAACACCCCACCGCCTCGTGCATCTCGCGGCGAACCACCACCGGCAACCTCGGTCTGTCCCGCCGTATGAAAACTAACACTCCCCTGAAGACCTCCGCACAGGCACGCACATCACTCATCGCGATCTGCGGCGCAGTTGCCCTTCTCGCCGGCTGCGCCACCGAGCCTGATTCCCATCTCGTCTCCGCCCCGCCGCCGCCCGCACCCAACGTCGCCGTCATGGCCGCACCTGCAGCGGTGACCACGACCCAGACGACTCAAACCACACAGGCCACCCCCACCGGGACCGTGGTCACGACCCAAACCACGCCGGTCAACACCATGATCGTCACCCAAGTGGCGCCGCCCGCCATGCAGGCCGAAGTCGTTCTCGCCCGCCCGTCGTCCTCCCATGCCTGGGTCCCCGGCTACTGGACCTGGCGCAACAACCGCTACGAGTGGATGGCCGGCCATTGGGAAGTGCCGCCCTACTCCAGCGCCAAGTGGAACGCCCCCCGCTGGGAATCCGAAAGCGGTGCCTACCGCTACTACGAAGGCTATTGGAACTAAGGTTGCTTAGTTGGCTTCACGAAGACCCGCCCGAGATTCATCTCCGGTGCGTGTGAAATCTTAAAAACGAAAAACGGCGCGGACTGATCCGCGCCGTTTTTCGTTTTCCATCTTCATGTAAAAATAAAACGTGAGGCTCACCCCACGCGCTTCCCGCCCGCCACCACGAGTTCCACCGGATTCCCGCCGACCTCATGCGCCAGCAACCGCTCATCGCGGTGCCGCAGCAAAATCAGATCCCCCCGTTGCCCCACCTCGATGGTGCCGCGGTCGTTCAGCCCCAACACCGCCGCCGCATTCACCGTCGTGGCCGCAATCGCCTCCGCCACCGTGAGCCCGCTTTTCCGCACCGCCAGCGCGATCACGAACGGCATCGCGTGCGTCGGCGCCGAGGCCACGCTGTAATCGCTCGCCAGCGCAATCAGCCCGCCACTCTCCGCAAACGCCCCCGCCCGCGCGTAACGTCCGCCCGCGTGAAAACTCGCCGCCGGCGTAAACACGCCAAACGTGTCACTCGCCGCCAGCGCGAGGAGATCCGCCTTCGACGCGTTTTCCAAATGATCCACACTGCGCAGATGCAACCGCAGCGCCTCGGCGATCATGCCCGTGGCCTCCGTCGAATCCGCGCTCACGCGCAGCGGCAGACCATGTTTCCCCGCGCGTTCAAACAGCCGCACACACGCTTCCACCGGCCACGCATCCGCCGCGCACACCGCATCGACCGCGATGCCCGGAAACTCATGCCACACCGCCGGCAACAGCTCCCGCACCACCATGCGCGTAAACGTCGCCACATCCCCATCGACCGTCTGCCCGAGCAGCGCCGTCGGCACCACCGTCCCCGGAAATTCCTGCGCCGCCCGCGCGATCGCGTGCAGCATCTTCGTCTCGCCATCAATGGTCAGCCCGTAGCCGCTCTTCACCTCCACCGTCGTCGTGCCGCCGCGCAGCATCGCGTCCAACCTCGTCCTCAACCCCGACGCGAGTTGCTTCCGCGTAGCCTCCTTCACCGCGCGCACCGTCGTCTGCATACCGCCGCCCTTTTTCAAAATCTCCGCCGGCGCGACTCCGCTTAACTCCTGTTCCCAATCGCCCAGCCGGTCACCCGCCCAGCACGCATGCGTGTGGCAATCGACAAACCCCGGCATCAGCACGCGCCCGTCCGCCTCGATCACCTCCACCCCTTCCGGCACCGCCAGCTCCGCGCCTACCGCCGCAATTTTTCCGTCCACCACAAGCACATCCCCACGCGCGATCACGCCGAGCTCCTTGAGCGCCGCCCCGCGCCGCGCCTTTCTCCCACCCACCAAAGTCGTCGCCGCCCCAGCTTCGGGCAGCGCCAGGGTCAACACACGGGCATGACGGATCAGCAGACTCATGCCGCCACCCTTCACACTCTGCCGCGCCCGCGCAAGCCACCGCATCGCCTCTGCCCCCGCCTCCGCGCTCTCCGCCTCCTCCGCGTTTTCAATCCCGTGCCCAACCGCGCCGTCCGTTCTCTCAGCTCTGGACTCTCAGCTCCCAGCCCCACGCTCCTCACCACACGACGCAGTTGCCAATTCCCCCCAACCGCCACCTATTTCGCCTCCTCCACGCCATGTCCGCCGATCTCACCGAACTCTACCAGCAGGTCATCCTCGACCACAACCGTCGCCCCCGGAATCGCGGCAAACTGCCCACCGCCAACCGCGTCGCCCACGGCAACAACCCCTCCTGCGGCGACGAGTGCAGCGTCTATCTCCGCCTCGACGGCGACCGCATCGCCGAAATTTCCTTCGACGGCTCCGGCTGCGCAATCTCGCAGGCCAGCGCCTCCCTCATGACCACCCAGGTCAAGGGCAAGTCCGCCGCCGAGGTCCAGAAACTCTACGACGAGTTTCACCACATCGTCACCACCGGCGAGGCCCCTGAAGACATCAGCGACCTCGCCGCCTTCGCCGGCGTCCACACGTTCCCCGCCCGCATCAAGTGCGCCACCCTCGGCTGGCACGCCACGCTCAACGCCCTCAAAGGCGACCCCCTCGAAGCCACCACCGAGACGCACAAGGACTGATTCCGCATCGCCCGCTTCCAGGTCTTCACT
>JANXLP010000176.1 GCA_025355125.1 Opitutaceae bacterium
GGTGGTGCGGCGCGGCGCGCGGCCGAGATCGGCGGCGGGCGCGGTGTAGCTGGAAACGGAAGTGTTGATGGCGTTCATGGAAACAAAGGGGAACGAAACAAAATGGAGCGGAGTGGAAACGACCGGCGCGGGCTAGGTCGAGGGCGCGGGCGTGGGCGCGACTTGCGGCGCGACGGGCTTGGGCGCGGGCTTCGCAACGAGTGGAAGCTTGGGCAAGGCACCGGCGCGGACGGCGGCGGCCTGATTGCTGGCGACGATGGTGGTGAGGACTTCCTTGCGGAAGATCGAAACGTCGCGCGGGGCCTCGATGCCGATCTTCACCGTATCGCCATCGATGCGGGTGATGCGGATCTCGATGTTGTCACCGATGATGATCGCCTCGTTAACTTTGCGGGATAGGACGAGCATGGGGGGCTCAGGCTGAGCGGGCGACCTGGAGGGCCTGTGAGTTTTCGACGAGGGCGTGGTGTGCGCTGTAGCGCGAGTAGTTGGTGATGACGAGCTGGCGGCCGACCCGAGTGCGCCGGTTGACCACGATCGGCCCGATCAGATTGACGATGGCCTCGACGGGATTCTGCTTCTTGAGCGTGACGATGTTGAGGATCATGGCCTCAGACTGATCACGAATTTCTAGCTGGGCAATATCCTCGTCGGAGACCTCGGGCTCGTATCCGGGGACGATGCCGCCCGGCTCGATCACGATGAAGTGGATGCTCTCGCCGGGCTCGCCGAGCTTCATCCAGAGAAACGGCAGGTGGTCGGGCAGATAGAGCAGCTCGGCACGTTTGTGCTGGCTGAAGCCGATGATGCCGTGCGGCAAAATCACTTCGTTGGCCGGCGGCGAATCAAAATCGGTGGGATAGAGTTCAGGTAGGACTTTCATGGGTGGAGGGTTAGCGGATGTAATCGAGAAGAGAGAGTTTCATGATGCTGGAGCCCGATTGCAGGGCGGCTTGGTAGGCGGTCGTGGCCTGACTGAGTTTCACGAGAGTCGTGGGCAGATCGGCGTCCACTTCATCGGAAAGGAGGGAGGTGAGCGTCGCGGCGCGCCCCTGCTGCTGGCTTTGGGCGGCCTCGATGCGGGTTTGAATCCCGCCCTGCTCGGCGATGGCTGAAACCATCTGATCTTCATCGGCGATGAGGGTCGTCTGCACCGTGGTGACGGCGGTGGGATCGTTGGCGTTCAGCGCGTCGCGGAGGCCGACGAGATGGTTGATGAAATCGCCGAGACCGGCGTTGGTCGCGCCAGTCGAACCGGGCGTGAGATTGGAGTTTTCCGAAACGGCGATGGCGGCACGGTTGGCATTTCCGACGTAGGCGACCGCCGTGATCTTGCCATTGGCGTCGCGGGTGGCAGTGAACGGGGGCGTATCGATGGCGGTGCCGGCGAAAAGGTAGTCGTTCCCGAGGCGCGCGTTGGCGGCCTGCAGTGATTGCTCGATGAGCTGATCGACCTCGCTCGCGTAGGCGGCGGAGGCGGCGGCACCGTTGATGCCCGCGCCGAGGACGCCGATTTCGGTCGCGCGATCGGAAACTTTTTTCACGGCCTGCAGGCCGGCGAAAGAGGCCTGGCTCAGCGAAAGCGCACGCGTGACGTTGCGGCTGTATTGGCCGATCTGGCGCTGCTCGCTTTCGAGGTTGATGACGCGACCGATGGCGGCGGGACTATCCTCGGCCTCGAAGATCTTCTGGCCGGTGGAGACCTGGTTCTGGAGCTTGGCCTGGCGGCTACCGAGCGTCTGGATCTGGTGGATGACCTGATCGGAAACGGTGTTGGTGGTGATGCGCATCGGAAGGGAAAGTTGTAAGAGGAGTAAGAGCGTAAGGGAGTAAGCGGGCGGCGGCAGATCTGAGTCGGGGCTTAAAACTTACAGCTTATGGCTTATTAGCGGCCGAGGGAGTTGACGACGTTGTCGAGGAGTTGGTCGATGACGCTGAAAACGCGCGAGGAAGCCTGGAACGCGCGTTGGAATTTCATGAGGTCGGCGAGTTCTTCGTCGAGGGAGACGCCGCTCACGCCGTCGCGTTGCGAGCGCACGAGCTGCTCGATGTTGGTCTGATCATCGACGCGGGCGTTGGCGCCGGAGAGGGACTGCCCTAGGCTGCTGACGGACTGGGAGAAGAAATTGGTGAAGGTGCCGTCGATCTCGTCGCCGCCGGCGGTGGTAAACTTTTGATTGGCGAGCGCGGCGACCGCGAGGGCGATGGAGTTGTCGCCCGCCGCGCTGCTGGTGCCGGCCTTAAGATTGGTCGCCGTGACCGTCGAATCGAGGGTGAACGTGCCGGCGGTCGTGCCCGTGGCGGTGAAGAAATCACCCGTGGTGCCACCGGGGTTGTAGGTGTCGTTCACGGCCGTGACGAACTGGCGGGCAAGCAAGTCGAGATTGTCGCGCAGGATCTGCACGCCACCGTCGCGGGCGGCGAGGGCGCCCTTGATGGAGCCGGAGCTGAGCGCGAGCGTGGTGGCGGGAGCGCCGCCGGTGATATCCGTGCCGTCGAATGCGACGGTGCCCTTTACGCTGGCGAGATCGACCAGTGGGACGTCCGCGCCGCTGCCGTCTTTGACGACGACTTGGATCTGTCCGCCGGCCTGAGCGCGCACTTCGACGGGGAGAATGGCGGCGAGTTCTTCCAACTTGGCCTGGCGCTGGTCGCGCAGATCGACGGCGGTGTTGGGATTGTTAACTTCGAAACGGCCGATCTGCCCGTTGAGGTCGGCGATGGTGGCGAGGATGCGATTGGCGTCGTCGACATTGGTCGCGATGCCGGCGTCGAGGTCGGATTGCGTCTGGGCGAGGCGCCGATCCGCGAGCTGGAGGCGGTCGCTCAGAATGGAAGCCTGCTGGAGTAGAACCTGCCGCTCGCCGACCCCCGTGGGATTGGCGGAGAAGCCCTGGAAGGCATTGAAGAATCCATCGATGGCGCCCGCGATGCCCGTGCCGGTGGCGGTGGCGTCGGCGCTGGCATTGGTGCGGGTGATGCTTTGGCCGAGGCCAGCCTGGGCGCGTTGATAGCCGGCCTGCTCGGCGGCGAAGCCGGACTTGAGCGCGACTTCGCGGAGAACTTGGCGGTCGAGCAGCGCATCGCGCATCTGCTCCACGCCGAGGGCCTCGAGGCCGAGACTTTCCGCGCCGGTGGACGTGAGCACCGTGCCGCGATCACCATAGAGCACGCGCTGGCGGGCGTAGTTGGTGTTGTCCACGTTCGCGATGTTCTTGCCCGCAATTTCCAAAGCGCGGCTGTGCGCGGAGAGCGCCTTAACCGTGGAATTGAGACTGGCGTAGAGACCGGACATCGGGGGAATTGCAGAGTGGCGATTGCGGATTGCGGATTGGAATCGGAAGCGAGAAGTCGGAAGTTATTTTCGGAGTGCTAGGTGGTTCATTCCGCAATCCGCATTCTAAAATCCGCAACCGGCTCAGCCGGCGACGCGGAGCGTCGAGGAGGCTTGCGAGGAGGCGACGGAGACGCGGCCGCCGGGAGAGTAGGTTTTGGTGAAGGCGTGCGGACGGAGGTGGGCGAGCGTCTCCTGATGCACTTCGACGACGCGCGTGAGCAGCGTGTGATTATGGCTGCTGGTGCGGCGCATGCGGTGCACGAGGTGGTTCACCTCGTCGATGAGCGCCTCGATGAGCGGGCGGGCGTCGATGTCGATGAACGTGAGCAGCGAGCGGAGGGTGCTGTTGGCGGGGCGATTATTGCGCAGAGCGAACGACGCCACGATCTCCTCGCGACGGCGGCGGCAGGTGGAAAGCGCGCGGGCCTGGCTCTCGATGGCGATGCCGACGCTAAGGACGGAATCGGCATCGTGCGCGAAGAGGCTGCGCTGCTGCTGTTCGAAGAGGTGCAGGAGCCCGCCGTATTCGGCGAGTTCGGCGCGGAGGGATTCCGCGATGAGTTCCCAGTGAGATTTCATGGCTGCGAAGATTTGAGCGCCGGGTTGCTGGGCGCGGAGGGAGTGCGGGGCGCGAGTTGGCGCGCGAGCATGGTGCCGAGCCCGAGGCCCTGGCCGGCGGAGAGTTGGGTCGCCATCGAATCGGTGAGCATGTCGCCATAAACTGAACCGGCGGTGCTGTCGTTGGAGCCGAGCATGGACGACATGGTTTTACCGAGGAGCTGGCGGACGAGAATGGCTTCGAATTGTTGGGAAACTTTTTTGCGGTCGGCGGCGCCGGCCTCATCCGTGGCGGCGGATGACTTGGCGGAAGGCGCACGCAGGGTGATGGCGGAAGGCTGGCCGACGGAAGAAGCGTGGAGGGCGGAGACGTTCATCGGGATCAGTTGACGACGAGTTCGGCCTGGAGGGCGCCGGCCCGCTTGAGGGTTTGGAAGATGGCCATCATCTCGCGTGTGGAGACGCCGAGGGCGTTGAGGGCGGCGGCGAGGCGCTCGATGGAAGGCGGCTCATTGAGAACCGAGAAGCCGCCCTTGCCTTCGTTGACCGCAGTCTGGGTGCTGGGGACGGCGAGGGTCTTGCCGTTGCTGAGGGCGTTGGGCTGGCTGACGCCGACGTTGGACGTGACGGTGATCGTGAGGGAACCGTGCGAGATCGCGACCTGCGAAAGGCGGACCGTGGAGGTGGCGACGATGGTGCCGGTGCGCTCGTTGATCACGATGCGGGCGAGGGTGTCGCTCGCGCTCTCGACCTGGCCGAGCTCGGCGATGAAGGAGACTTCGCGGCCGCGGTAATCCTCGGGCAGGTGAACGGCGAGCGTGGCCGCATCGACGGGAATCGCCGAGGCGGGCCACTTGGCGTTGATCGCCTCGGCGACGTTGGAAGCGGTGGTGTAGTCGGGATTGTGGAGGAGAAGGCGGACAATGTTATCGCGGACGACGGTGGACGGTATCTCGCGTTCGACGATGGCGCCGTTGCTAACAATGCCGACGGTCGGATGATTTTTCTGCACCGACGCGCCACCGGCACCACCCGTGCCACCGCTGACGCCGCCGGTCGCGACCGGGCCCTGGGCAACGGCATAAACCCGGCCATCGGCACCGAGCAGCGGGCTCTGGAGGAGGATCGCGCCTTGCAGCGATTTTGCGTCGCCCATGGAAGCGACGTTCACGTCGATGCGGGCGCCGGTTTTCAGAAAGGCGGTGATGTCGGCCGTGAGCATGACGGCGGCGACGTTCTTGGCCTTGATGTCGGAAGCGGGGATCGTGAGACCGTAGCGTTGGAGCACATTGGCGACGGAGCGCAGCGTGGTGGCGGCGTTGCTGTCGCCGTCGCCGGCGAGACCGACGACGATGCCGTAGCCGACGAGTTGATTGTCGCGACCGCCTTCGACGACCGAGAGGTCCTTCACGCGCGAGGCGGAGGCGGCGAGCGGCGCGAAGAGCGCGGCGACGCTGGCGGCGCAGAGGAAGCGGAAAATAATTGGCAACATCCGTGTCATGGTGGGGTGGCGCGGGTGGTTAGAACGGACGGAGCTTCTCGTAGAGTTTGCCGAACCAGCCGCGTTTCTGCGCATCGGTGAGCTGGCCTTCGGTGTAGAACTCGAGGCGGGCGTCGGCGATGTTGGACGAGGCGATGGTGTTGTCGGGCGCGATGTCGTCGGAACGGACGAGGCCGTGGAGGACGACGTATTGGGTTTCGCCGGAGAACGTGACGACGCGCATGCCCTCGATCACGAGATTGCCGTTGGGCAGCACATCGGAGACGAGAACGGCGGCGCGGGCGGTGAGGCTTTGATTGTTACTGATGTCGCCGCCGCCGGAGTTGGAAGCTTTACCGGAGAGCGAGAGGCTCGGCAGCGCGCCCTTGTGCATGCCGACGGAGGGATAGAAGAAGCTGGAGACGGCGTCGGAGACGGAGGAGTCGCGCGAGGATTTCGTGCTCTGGCTGTTGGATGCGGCGACGGATTCGCTGACGACGATAGTGAGGATATCGCCCACGGTGGCGGCCTTGCGGTCGGCATACATGCTCGTGTGCGGACCGCGACCGGCGGCGGGCCAGAGGGACTCGGCGCGGGCGCCGACGACGAGTAACGCGGCGATGACGGCGAGCTTAGAAGCGGACTTGGACATGGTTTTCATGCGTGACGACGGCGATAAAATCTTTGCGCGACTCGGGATTGCGAACGGTGACGACGTCGCCCTGGGCACCGCTTTCCATGGCGAGGGCCTTCATCGTGATGACGAGCTGGCCGTCGGAGACGGAGGCTTCGATGAGATCGCCCTTGCGGACGAGCGGGCGGCGGGCGATGTCGCGCCAAGTGAGGAGACGACCGACGGGAATGCTGCGCGTGAAGATGAAATTGCGATCACCGTTCGAGGTGGGCAGCGAGTCGCGTTCGCGGAAGAGATCGACGCGGCGGGTGTCGAGCGCGGCGGCATCGAAAACGGCGCCGGGTGCGACGGGCTGGCGAACGACCCAGACCTCGCGGGTATGCGTGGCGCGAACGACAAAGGTGGAATCGGCCGCGATCACGCCATCACCGAGGATGCGGCAGCGCACGAGCATGGCGGACGACGCGAGCGAAGGGTATTCCGAGACATCGAGCGTCCAGCGCGTCGCGACGGATGACGGCGCGATCCAACCGCGGGGCAACTCGAGCTGGAGGTCGCCATCGAGATTGAAGTGGGCGGCGAGATCGCGGGCGAGGTCGGCGAGGAATTGATCGCGGTTGAGCGTGGCGGCGGCGACGAGGTTGGGCGTGGACGCGACGGCGGGTGCGGCGGCGGCCAGGAGGTTGGGCGCGGGCTCGGCGTGAAGGGACAGGTCGGAGACCTGCCCCACGAAGACGGCGAAGAGGAAAAGGGAGCGGAGTGAGTTCATCTCAGCTTTTCATCTGCGCGACGTTCTTCAGCATCTCGTCGGAGGTTTGGATGGACTTGGAATTAATCTCGTAGGCGCGCTGGGCGATGATGAGGTTCACCATTTCCTCGACGATGTTGACGTTGGAGCCCTCGGTATAGCCCTGCATAATCCGACCGAATGCCTGCTCGGAGGGCTGGCCAACCTCAGGAGTGCCGCTGGCGGGCGTCTCCTCGTAGATATTTCCGCCCATGCTGCGGAGGCCGGAGGGATTGGCAAAGCGGGCGAGCGTGAGCCGGAAACTCGTGGTGCCGTTGGCGCTCTGCAGCGTGACCTGGCCGTTTTCGGCGATGGTGATGGCGGAGGTGCCGCTCGGGATCGACTGAAAGCCGCTGAGGACGGGAAGACCATCGGAGGTGACCACGGTGCCCTGGGCGTTGCGCTTGAAGGAACCGTCGCGGGTGTAGCCGACAGTGCCGTCGGGGCGCTGCACTTCGAAAAAGCCGTCGCCCTGAATGGCGAGATCGAGCTGTTCGCCGGAGCTGGTGAGCTGACCCTGTGTGAAAACTTTGGAGGTGGCGGAGACGCGGGCGCCGTTGCCGACTTCAACGCCGGTGGGAGTGATGTTACCGCCACCGGAATCGGTGCCGGCGGCCTTGCTGGGCTTCTGGTAGAGGAGATCCTGAAACTCGATCTTGGAGCGCTTGAAGCCGGGCGTGTTCACGTTCGCGAGGTTGTTCGCGATCGTGTTGAGGTTGAGCTGCTGCGACTCCATGCCGGTCGCCGCGGAGTAGAGGGAAAGATTCATGGGCGGGGAAACGTGGCGAGTAACGAGTAGCGGGTAGTGAGTAG
>JANXLP010000178.1 GCA_025355125.1 Opitutaceae bacterium
CTCTTAGAGGGCGTCTAAAAAGGTAGGGTTGCCTGCGGCGGATCGAAAGTGGCACGGGCGTCCCGCCCGTGGGTTCGGAACATGGGCGGGACGCCCATGCCACGACGGACCAGATCGGAGACCTTTTTAGACGCCCTCTTAGTAAAACCGATGAGCCAATGCGCCTAACCCCCTTCAGCTCGCTCTGCAGATTTCTGTTGGTTCTCGGCGTGGCCTCGACGTCGTTGCCCTTGGTCCGTGGGCAGCAAAATACGGGCGAGACCCGCGTGGGGGTGATCGCGGGCATCGATGAAACAGTTAAGAAGGCCCGGCTCAAAAACCCGGCGGGTTATACGGAGAAACAACTCAAGGGCTCCTACACGCTGGCGCTGGTGCGCGAGTTGCCCAACCTCGACGGCGAGAAATTCGCGGTGCCGGTGGATGCGGAAGTCATCGCCAGAAAGGTGGCCAAAGAACTCGACCATCAGGGGTTTTGGCGGGCGAAGCCGCCGCAGACGCCGGATTTTGTGATGACCGTCGATTACGGCCGGGGCACTTTGCCCAATCCGTATACGGGCACGTCGGGGGAACCCGTCGATAATCTCTCCGATACCCACGCGATCGGCATGCTGCGCCAGCACAAAACCTACGTGGGGTTGGAGGAGAAAATCCAGCGAGCGGGCTACGAAAAACTCTTCATCCGCATGACCGCCTGGAAATACCCGGCGAGTCCCAAAGACAAACCCAAGCGAGTCTGGCGGACTCTGATGTCCGTCGACGATCCCGACCATCGCGACCTCGGTGTCGTGGCGGATGTCATGCTCGCCGCCGGTGGCGCTTTTTTCAATCAAGCGACCGAAGTCGAAGAAGCCGAGGTCACGAAACCGCTGCCGAATGGCAATGTTCACATCGGCGAATCGGTGGAAGTGGCGCCGGAGAAGAAGTGGGGTCTTTGGACGAGAAGGATGTCGAAGAGAGTGTGGCAGGCGACGTGACGCGAGCCAACGCGTGATACGACTTCGTATCACGATGTCCGCCACCACCCCGATTCGCGATCTGCGCAATCCATTTTCCAAAGTGCGCAAAGGGGTCGAGGCCCAAGGCGAGAGAACGGTCGCCGAGAACGGCCGCCCCCGCTACCAGGGCATGCGCCACACGGAGACGCCCGCAGGGCCCGCCTCATCTGTCGACTACAGGGCCCGCCTCGCTGCTCAGCAGCCTGTGGCACTCACGTCCGCCCAAGCCCGCGCTTTGCGGGAGGACAATCGTGGCGACCGCTGACCTGCGCCACGCCGGTTGAAGGTGATTGCGCCGGTTCAGTGTTTGTAGGGAGTCGAGATGGGAGGATTTCGCTCGGGGCGCGGAGGGTCGGGACGGAGTTTGGCGGCGAGGGTGACGATCAGGATTGAGCCGCCGACTATGGCCCAAGCGTAACGGCGGCGGCGGTGGGCGTCGGGGATCCATTCCGTTTCCCAACGGGCCGAGGGCGGTGATCAGTGCGATGGGGAGCAACAGCCAGAGATACCACGGTGCGCCGAGTTGATGAAGGAGGTGGCGCAGGCCGCCGATTGCGGAGAACCCAAACAGCGCGAGGGCGAAGAGGGCGGCGAACGTCATGCTGCCGCCGCGCCAGCCGCGCCAAAACCAGAGGAAAAGGGAAAAGGGGTTCGTCACTGCTGGCGAGAGGTTGAAAGTTGAAGGACGGAAGTTGAAAGCGCGGAGATAGTGCGGCCGGCGGCGTGACGGTTCCCGGGCGGCGGCGGAGGGCTGGGAAAAGAAAAGCCCCGACGGGTGGTCGGGGCGGGGAGGCGCGGCGCCCGCAAGACGGGTGCCCTACGAAATGGCTGCTGGGCGTGGCGCCGGACGCCTCGGAGAGGCGTCCCTACCTTACTGGGCGGACTTCGCGTCGGCGCGGGCTTCGTATTCGGCGCGGGTGTCGCGGAGGGCGCGGGGGATTTCGGCGGCGGAATTCATCGGCTTCGCTTTCTGACTCGCGAGGAACTCCACGACGTCGCGGATTTCGGATTTGGTGAGGATCGCGCCGTAGATTTCCGGCATGCTCGAGGGGGCGGTGTCGCGTTTGGCGATGTTGGTTTTTTCGATCACAACGGGCGCGCCTTCGGTGGGGTTGAGCGTAAGGGTGGTGGCGGTCTCGGCGCCGATGGTGCCGACGGCGACGCCGCCTTTTTTCAACGTGACGACCACGGTGTCGAAGCCGGGGGCGATGTGGGCGTTGGGCTTGATGACGGATTCGAGGAGATACTCGCGCGGATACTTCGGGCCGATGGCGCCCAGCTCGGGGCCGGCGGCACCGCCTGCGCCGCCGATGGCGTGGCATTTCACGCAGGCCATGACGGGCTGGTTGTAGAAAATTTCGGAACCGTTCTTGGCATCGCCGCCGCGCAGGGCGACGCGGTAGGGCGCGAGGGGATCGGGGTTTTTCGCGAGGAGGTCGTCGCGTTTGGCGAGGGCGGCTTTGACGGCGGGAGTGCCGCGGGCGGTGGCGGCGGCGAGGAGCTCGATCTGCACGGCGGGGTTGACCTGGCCGGCGGCGAGGCGGTCGAGCTGGGCGACCATCAGAGCATCGGCGTCGGGGTGTTTAAGGACGGAGAGGGCTTCGAGGGCGGTGCGCTGTTCGGCGACGTTGCCGTTGACGACGAGATTTTTGATGACGGGCGCGGCGACGTCGGGCGAGAGGCCGGCGATAATGGGGAGGGCGGCACCACGGAGATCGGCGGCGGCGGACTCGCTGGCGGTTTTCACGGCGGCGGCGAGGCGCGGGTCTTTGAAATGCTTGAGGGCGTTGAGTGCGGCGGCGCGGGCGGCGGGGGTCTGCGCGGGGTCGCTGACGATGGCGAAGAAGGTGTCGGCGGCGGCGGTGATTTCGAGTTTCTCGGCGGCTTTGAGTGCGGCGGTCTGCACCTTCTCGGGGGCGTCCACGGCGAGGAGCGTGGGGAGCACGGGCGCGAGGGCGGTGGAGGCGACAGCGGCGTCGCGGGTCTTTTCGGCGAAGGGGCGGAAGATGCCGACGATGCGGTCGCGCTGGGGCGGGGCGGGCCAGAGGGCGAGCTGGGTGAGGGCTTCGGCGCGAAGGGCGGCGGGGGCGTCTTTGCGCGCCGCGTAGGTGGCGAGGGCGGAGGCGTGGGCGGGCGTGCCGAGGCGGAAGTTTTCGTTGATCGCGCGGAGCATCACGGCGTCGTCGGCGACGGGCTTCGCGATGAACGCGGCGAGCGCGGGGGCGGCGGCGGGGATGGGGGCGTCGTTGATGGCGAGGGCGGCTTCGCGGACGATATAAGAGTCAGCGTCGGCGAGGAATTTCGCGACGTCGGGCGAGGCGAGGCGGCGCAGGGTGAGGAGGACGCCGAGGCGGACGGCGGGGGACGCGTCGGTGCTGGCGGCGATGAGTGCGGCGTGGTCGTTGCTGCCGAGGAGGCCCATGACGAGGGCGTGGCGGAGGTAGGCGTCGGTGTCGTTGTTGGCGCGCAGGGCGGCGAGGAGGGCGGGGGTGGCGTCGTGGTTGCGGAGTTTGCCGAGGGACTGGGCGGCGAAGAATTTCACGCGGGCGGAGGCATCGTTGAGCGCGGCGACGAGGAGCGGGAAGGCGCTGGCGACGCGATTATCGCCGAGGAGTTTGATGGATTGGGCGCGGACTTCGGCGTCGGTGCGGTCGGTGGCGAGGGCGGCGAGGGTGGTGAGCGCGGCGGGGTTTTTGGCGGCGAGCTGGCCGAGGCCCCAGATGGCGTGGAGGCGGGCGTAGGACTTGGGCGTGGCGGCGGACGTGGAGGGCAGGTCGGAGACCAGCCCTACTTCGGAGGCGATCTTCGTCAGGGCGGTGAGGCCGGCGGCACTACGGGCGGCGAGTTCGAATTGGGCGGCGCGGCGGACGCGCATGTCGGGGTGGGCGAGGAGGGCGGAGAGTTCGGCGGCGGTGGACTTGGTGTGATCGGCGGCGATGAGTTTTTTGGTCTCGAGGACGAGGGCGTCTTTTTCGTGGGCGGGGTCGGAGATGGCGTAGATGCGGCCGCGTTTGGACTTGGGCCAGCCGTCGGCCCAGTCGGACCAGTAGAGGCGGCCGTCGGGGCCGAATTTCACGTCTGTGGGAAGGGCGCCGCCGAGGAAGCGTTGGGCGGTGTCGATGGCGTAGGAGGCGCCGGCGGGTTTCAGCTTGTAGGCGAAGATGCCGGAGCGGGAGACGTTGCCGACGAAGGTCGTGATGAAGAGCGTGCCGCGGTAGGAATCGTTGAGACCGGTGCCGGGGTAGTAGGTGATGCCGGAGGGGCCGTCCTCGATGTTGGCGATGGGGGCGAGGTGGTTGGCGGCTTGGCCGGGAAAACGGGGGAGCCAAAGGCGCTCGCGGTTCCACGAGCCGGCGTTGCCCATGGGGGCGTGTTGGTAGCCGACGCGCCAGCCGGAGTCGCCGGCTTCGACGACGTGGACGAGGCGTTCCATGTCGCCTTGGTCGCAGTCGTTGTCGCCGGTGAAGAGATCGCCGTTTTCGGTGAAGAGGAGGTCTTGGGGATTGCGGAGGCCGGTGGCGAAGAGCTCGACATTCGAGCCGTCGAGATCGCAGCGGAACACGGAGCCAGTGTCGGGAGTGGCGATGGTGTTGGTGGGGGTGACGACGTGGGCGGCGCGGTCGCCGATGCTGTAGTAGAGTTTGCCGTCGGGGCCGATCGCGAGGCCGTGCATATCGTGGCCGGTGAAGTTAAAGCGGACGCCGTAGCCGGTGCTGAGTTCTTTTTTCGTCTCGGCTTTGTTGGTGCCGGTCATGGCCCAGAGGCTGGGGATGCTGGTGAAGTAAACGGTGCCGTTGTGCGGGAGGACGCCGGAGGCGATGCCGGAGATCTCGTCGTTGAAACCGTCGGCGTAGAGGCTGGTGGTGTCGGCGTGGCCGCTGCCGTCGCGGTCTTCGACGAGGCGGACGCGTTCGGTTTCCTTGCGCAGTTCGGCGACGCCCTCGGGGCCGAAGCGACGGAGGATCATGGCGCGAAAATCGTCTTGGGTGCGGTTGGCGAGTTCGTCTTCGAGAATCCACATGTAGTCGCGGATATCGAGGACGCTGGAGCGGTAGCGGTAGGTCTCGGAGACGAAGGCGCGGCCCTTTTCGTCGAAGTTGAAGGCGACGGGATTGGCGAGCATGGGCTCGGCGGCCCAGAGGGAAACAGTGAGGCCGGGCGGGAGCTTGAAGCGCTTGAGGGCGAGCAGGCCCTCGTCGGAGGCGGGGTTGATGTCGGCCTCGGCATGGCGGTCCATCGGCTTCAGTTTGCCGACGACGGCGTTTTTATCGACGGCCATCTCGACGGCGCGCGCGGGGGCGGGGACGAGGAGGGCGAAAGCGAGGGCGGTGAGGACAGTCGCGGCAAGGGCGGCGGGTTGGAGGCGGGTGAATCGGGCCATGGGGAAGCGGCTATCGGTAAGAATAAACACGCGCGGAGCAAGCGGTGAGGCGAGGATAGCGAGGGGAAACCGCGCGGGGGTGGAGAGCGGGCACGGTGATCCGCTGAAGCCCGCTAAAGTGTTTTCGGGCAAGGCCGGCAATATTTAATGGCTAACTGAGCGCTGCCGTGCAGGGTGGACCGTGGCATGTCAGCCGCCTCTACCTACCTGAACCTCG
>JANXLP010000200.1 GCA_025355125.1 Opitutaceae bacterium
GGGTTTGATCTCGCGGCTCACGATGGTCTGCAACGCCAGCACGATCTGCGCGGCCAGCACCACCGGGTCCTTCGTCGTATCCGGCGCGGAACCGTGTCCCCCCACGCCGCGCACGCTGATGTCCACCGACTTCATATTCGCCAAAAACGGTCCCTCGCCGTAGCCGATCACGCCCGCCGGCAGCAGCGAGGTCACATGCAGCGCCAGCGCATAGTCCGGTTTCGGAAACCGCGTGAACAACCCGTCGGTGAGCATCGCCCACGCGCCGGTCACGATCTCCTCCGCCGGCTGCGCCACAAACACGATCGTGCCCGACCACTTCGCCTTCAGCGACACGAGCGTCCGCGCCGTGCCGATGAACGCCGCGATGTGTGCATCGTGCGCGCACGCGTGCATCGCCGGCTAGTCGCGGCCCGCGAGGTCTTTCACCACGTCCGCGCTCGCATACGGCACGCCTGTCGCCTCCTTTACCGGCAGTGCGTCCATATCCGCCCGCACCAACACCGTCGGTCCGGCCCCGTTTTTCAGCACGCCCACGACGCCCGTGTTGCCCACCTTTTCGGTCACCTCGACCCCCAGCGCCCGCAGCTCCCCGGCCACCATCGCCGCCGTCCTCACCTCCATAAATGACAGCTCCGGGTGCGTGTGCAGGTCTTGGTAGATTTTCTCGATCGACGGATACTCCGCCTCGATTTTGGCCGCGACCGCCGGCCGGAGCTCAGGCTCAGCCGCCGATCCGGAAACCGGAAAAGAAAGCAAACCAAGAACCAGCCAGCCGAACGGAGGCAACGCACGGATTTTGAGCGAGATAATCATAAACATGGAAAGCGGGATCAGAACTAAACTGCGGACGACTCAAGCAAAGCGTCAAAATCTATCTGCACCCGCACCGCGGCCGCATCCGCCTCGTCGCCGCCTCGAAATCCGCCGCTTTTGCTCGCCTCGGTCGGATCGGGCCGGCTGCTTCTCTCCGAAGTGAAGACCCTCCTTCTCTGGGACATCGACGGCACCCTCATCACCTCCGGCGGCGCCGGCATCCGCGCCCTTCGCCCCCCGCTCAATGAACTCTTCGGTATCGACGCCGCCCTCGACGACATCGACTTCGCCGGCCGCACCGACCGGCACATCTTCCGTCAGATCTTCACGCGTCACGGCATCCCCGATACCGAGGAAAATTTTCTCCGCTACCTCGACGGTTACCTCGCCCGCCTCCCGGCCGAACTCAACAACCCCGGCGCAACCATCCTCCCCGGCGTGCCCACCCTCCTCGCCGCCGCCGCCGCCCGCCCCGACCTCACGCAAGCTCTCCTCACCGGCAACGTTCAACGCGCCGCCCGCGTCAAACTCACCCACCACGGCCTCTGGGATTTCTTTCCCTTCGGTGCCTTCGCCGACGACGCCGAGCACCGCAACGACCTCGGCCCCCACGCCCTCCGCCGCGCCCGCGCACACACCGGCGGCGATTTCTCGCCCGACCGCGTCTGGATCATCGGTGATACGCCCCACGACATCGCCTGCGGCCGCGCCATCGGCGCACGCACGCTTGCCGTCGCCACCGGCAGCCACCCCGTCGAAGCCTTGGCCGCGCACTCGCCCACCGCCATCCTCGCCGATCTCAGCGACCCCGCCGCCTTCTGGCGCCTAATCGACGCGCCCTAATTTTTCGCGTCCTTTCGCGTCTTTCGCGGGCCACCTTCCCCGCCGTTACTTCTTCATCTGCTCGATCGCGCTCACGAGTCCGCCTTCAAAAACCACGCGCATCAATTCCCTCGGTCCGCGCCCACCGGTGCTCACGCCCACCCCGCCACCGACGCCCGAGCCACCGACGCCCGAGCCCACACCGAGGCCAAAACTGAACTTCGATCCATGGTCCAGATACACCCAGACGTCGCGTGAAGCCTGCGCCTCCGTCCTCGTCAGCGTTTGATCCGGCCCGCCCAACGCCACCCGCACCTGCTCCGTCGTAAATCCGATCGTCACCTTGCCCGCGCGCACCTGCGCCTGCACATCCGCCGGCCACGACGCTACCATAGCCGCATTTTTATCTACACGTGCTTCCGGCGTTGAAGCGCAGCCCGTCAGGCCCAGCGCCGCCACCACAAGCCAAAGCCCGGTCGAAATCGTCTTGGAGGTTGTCTTCATAAGAGGGGAATTTTGTTTGCCGCTGTTCGGTCTGGACCGAATAACGACCGCTTCCAACCACCAAGGTTCACTCCCTCCTTTTCGCTCCGCCACCGCCACCCACTCGCCCCCTCTCGTCATGTCTCAACTCTTCACCATCGCCATCGGTTCCGACCACGCCGGCTTCGCCTACAAAGAAGCCATCAAAGCCATGCTCCTCACCGCCGGCCACACCGTGCGCGATCTCGGCACCTATTCCGAAGCGAGCTGCGACTACCCCGATTTCATCCGCCCCGTCGCCGAGTCCGTCGCGCGTGGCGAATACCAGCGCGGCATCGTCCTCGGCGGCTCCGGCAACGGCGAGGCCATCGTCGCCAACCGCGTCAAAGGTGTCCGCTGCGGTCTCTGTTGGAACGAGCAGGTCGCCATCTGGAACCGCTCCCACAACGACGGCAACGTCCTCTC
>JANXLP010000206.1 GCA_025355125.1 Opitutaceae bacterium
CGCTGCAGCGGGACGGCAGGCGGAGGCGGTGGTGGAGTTTAAGGCGGCGTTGAGTCGGCCGTCGGGAAATCCGACGGTGCAGATCGCGGCGAATTATGAGGTGGCGAACCTGCTCGCGATGTCGGGCCGGCCGGCGGAGGCGGTGCCGCACTATGAGGCGGCGCTGAAGGCTCGGCCGGACTATGTGGAGGCGCGGCACAATCTCGGGAGCGCGTTTTTTCAGTTGGGACGTCTGGCGGAGGCGGAGCGTGAGTATGCGGAGACGCTGCGAATCGCGCCGGACTTTCCGGAGGCGCGGGCGCATCTGGAGATGGTGCGGGCGGCGCGGGGGCGGTGATGTGGGCGAGGGGTGGGCGGACTAAAGTCCGCCCTACTTCTGGGCGCGGGCGAGTTCCAGACGCTCGCGGGCGATGGCGAGATCGGGGCGCAGGCGGAGGACGATTTCGAACTCGCGGGCGGCGTCCGCCGGGTGGTTTTGCAGGAGGAAGACATTGCCCAAACCGAAATGAGCTTCGACGGAGTCGGGCTGGGCGCGGGCGACGGTTTCGAGTTGTTCGCGGGCTTCGTTGAGCTGGCCGAGTTCGAGTAGGACGCCGCCGAGATTAGCGCGGGCTTCGAGGTGATTAGGTTCGAGGGCGACGGCGGTTTGAAAATGGGTGCGCGCCGAAGGTTTGTTGGCCGCTGCGAGGAGCAGGTTGCCGAGATTGAAGTGCGCTTTGGCGTAGCGTGGGTCGATGCGCAGCGCGGCTTCGAACTGCTCCTGCGCCTCGGTGGTGCGGCTGAGCGCGACAAGGGAGTTGGCGAGATTGAAATGGGCGTAGGCGAGGCCGGGCTTGAGTTGCACGGTCTGCTGAAACTCGGCGACAGCCTCGGTGTGGCGTCCGGTGTCGGCGTAGATTTTGCCGAGGTTGTAGCGCGCGAAGGCGTTGTCGGGGCGCTTGGCGGCGGTGTCGCGATAGAGGGTGAGGGCGCTGGCATAGTCGGCGTTGCGCTGAAACGTCGCGACGCCGAGGGCCACGGAGATGAGCAAACTCGCGAGCCAGAAGCGTCGGCCGAGAAAGTGGCGCGCGGCGAGGACGCTGAGGACGGCGAGGGCGGCGAGCGAAAGATAGATGCGGTGCTCGGCGAGCATCTGGCGCGTGCCGCCGACGAAACTCGAAGTGGGAGCGAGGATCACGAAGAACCATGCGCCGAGAAATCCCCAGAGCGGCCGGCGCCAGAGTGCGAAGATCGTGAGGGCGAGGAGCGCGAGATCGACCAAGAGATAGGGCGCGGCGGTGGCGAGGGAGACGAAATCCGAGCCGTAGTCGAAGATCAGCGGCTGCGGCCACACGGCGAGGCGTGCGTAGTGGAGCACGGCGCGGGATTGACAGAGGAGATATTCCCACGACGTGACACCGGCGGCGGGGCCGATCGTGCCGCCGCGATCACCGGAGCCGAGGACGAGCGCGGCGAGGAGGAGCCACGTGACGGCGAGGGCTGCGTAGAAGCGGCCGTGACGTTGCAGGGCGGCGCGGAACGAGCCGGAGACGAAGGTGCGGTCGTAGAGCAGCGTGAGCAGTGGAGCGGTGAGCATCACTTCCTTGGTCGCCATGCCGAGGGCGCAGGCGATGACGGCGAGGGCGCGCCACGTGGCAGGTTTGAAGGTGGGGCGGGTCTCAGACCCGCCCCGATGGGCGAGAAGACTTGAGGGGAGCGGGCGTTGGGGAGACGGCGGGTCGGAGACCCGCCCTACTGCGGACACCGTGCTGCGCGCGAAGCAGTAAATCGTCGCGAGGTAAAGCAGCCCCATGAGCGATTCCGTGCGTTGCACGACGTAGGTGACCGACTCGGTTTGCAGCGGATGCACGGCCCACGGCAGGGCGGCGCAGAGGGCGAGCAACGTTGCGGGTTGGACGCCGAGGCCGAGGAGCGTGCGGCGCACGAGTCCGAAGAGCGTGAGCGCGGCGAGGGCGTGGATTGCGATGTTGGTCGCGTGGTAGCCGAGCGGCGAGGTGCCGCTGATCGCGTAGTTCAACGCCAGCGAGAGGTTGAGAAGGGGCCGGCCTTCGACGGTCAGTCCCTGGCCGGAGGGAGGCGAAAGGGGCGTGCTGAGCGGCCAGAGTTGGCGGATTGTGGGGTTCTCGGTGATCGAAAGATGATCATCGAAAACGAACGGGGCGGAGAGGCTGTTCGCGTAAACCAACAGCACGGCGAGCACGAGGAGCGCACCGAGCCACCGCGGGGAAATCTCGTCAGCGGGAGACGGAACAGGGGACGCCACGGCGACGACGGAACGGACTCAGCGGGTGCGCGCCAAGCCCGTTCTACGGGTGGCGCGGCTCCTCACGAGGCGGCGGTCCCAGGAGTGCGGCGGCTGCTGCGGAGGAGCATGCCTCCGATCAGGACCACGACGCCGCCGCAGGCTACGAAGGCGATACGGCCCACCGCGGGATTGGGGATCGCGGCAAGTAGGACAACGAAGCTGCCGTAGGCCACGCAGAGCCAGCCGACGACTGAGGATTGACGGGCGTCGTTGGCGTTGGCGGCGCCCTCTTCCTGCGCGAAGTTGACGGGGGTGTTGAGGCGCACGCTGAAGCTCTCCACCTCCGCGCGATGGGCGGGCGAACTCGATTTCCAGAAAAGGGCGGTGAAGACGAACCACGTGCCGGCGATGGTGAAGTTGCCGACCATTTCGATGCCTTGGCGCCAATATTCGCGCGACGAGGCGTCGATGGCGCCGGTGTAGCCAAAGTGCGGTGCGGCCCACTCGGGCGTGAGGTAGTCGCTGATGAAAATCGAGCTGAGAAAGCCGACGAGCACGGTGCTCCACGCGGTCCACGGTGGCGTGCGGCGGATGACGACTCCGAGCATGAGCGGCACCACGATGGGGACGCCGAGAAGTATGGAGACGCGCTGGGTGAGCTTGAAGAGGTTCATGTCCTTCAGCTCGCTCATCTTCATTGCGACACACACCACGATGAGCCCGAGGACGACGGTGGTGATCTTGCTGGCGCGGAGGAGCTGGCGTTCGCCGCCCTTGGGATGGAGGACCGGCTGATAGAAATTCTTGATGAAGATGCCCGCACCCTTGTTGAGGCCGGCGTCCATGGATGACATCGTGGCGGCGAAGATGCCGCTGACGATCAGGCCCATCATGCCGACGGGCAGCACGGCTTGAGAAATCGCGATGAAGGAGGCCTCCTCGGGGTTTTTGAGCGTGGGAAAAAGGACATGCAGATCGGGGTAAAGAATCCGCGCAGCCATCGGTGGGATGAACCAGATGAAGAGGCTGACGGCGAAAAGGCCGGCGCCGAAAAAGGCGGCGGCGCGGGCCTGGCCGCTGTCTTTCACGGCGAGGTAGCGGTTGGCGTCGATGAGATTATTGTTCGTGTTGAATTGTTTTAAAATCATCGCGAAGCACCAGAGTCCGAGGAATTCCTTCGAGAACACGGCGCCGAGATCGAGGTGGCTGGCGGGAAGTTTTTCCACGAAGGCGCCGAGGCTGCCGACCTTCATGAGCGAGAGCACCGTGAGCGCGAGGCAGACGGGCATCAGGATGAGGACCTGGATGAAATCGCTCGCGAGCACGGCCCAACTGCCGCCGATCAGCGCCATGATGAGGACGACCAAGCCCGTCGCGACGATGGTGGTGAGGAGGTCGATGCCGAAGACTGCGGAGAAAAACACGGCGAGGGAATTGAGCCAGATACCGGCCTGCAAAATGCCGAGCGGGAGGCCAAGCCACACGAAGACCTGTTCGCTCGCGCGGCCGAAACGCTGGCGCACGGCCTCGACGCCGGTGACGACGCGCATTTGCCGGAAGCGAGGCGAGAAGTAGAGCGCGCCCGCGAGGAAACCGAGCGCGTTGCCGAAATAAATCACCATAATGGGCCAGCCCTCGCGGTAGGCCTGGCCGGCAGCGCCGGTGAAGGTCCACGCGCTGAACTGCACCATGAACGCGGAGCCGCCGACCATCCACCAGAGCGCCTTGCCGCCACCGCGAAAGTAGTCGGAGACGTTGGTGACGAAGCGCCGGAACACCCAGCTGATCGTCAGCAT
>JANXLP010000690.1 GCA_025355125.1 Opitutaceae bacterium
CACACCCCGGATGGCCCGCGCGTGCAGCACCCACTCCAGCCGCTCCTCGCTCGGGCCGCTCCCGCCCAGCCGGAACACCTCGAGCCGGTAGCCGTGCCGCGACGCCCCCGCCGTCGCGCCCTCGCGGAAACGCCGGAGCGATTCGGTGCTCTGGCGCGAGGCGTTGGATGGATAGCTCTCCACATAGGCCAGCACGTGCGCCTCACGCCCTGCCGATTGCCGCCCGCGCAGCCCCGCCATCAGCGCGGAAACCAGCGGATTCCGCCGGTAGCCGAGCCGCGCCGCCGCCGCCAGCACGCGCTCCCGGGTCGCCACCGAGATACTCCGCGCTCGCCGCAACGCGAGCGACACGGTCATCACCGAGACGCCCGCCGCCGCGGCTACGTGTTTCATCGAGATTGCTGCAGGCGATTTCACTTTACGGTTAAAACATCAAACCCCTCGCGACCGCTGGCGAGCCCCGATTGGCTACTGTTGTCTGTATCGTGAGACCCCAGACCTTCTACAACCCCGCCTCGTTAGCCCCGATAAGAATCCCGACCATGCCCCCGTCTACCCCAACGCAATCAACTTCGCTGCGTCACACCCGCACGATCAGCCTCGCCCTGGCCGTCGCCCTCAACGCTTCTCTGTCGGCCCAGACCACCCCCGCACCCAAGTCCGGGCCGGAAGCGGCCGTCGTCCTCACCCCGTTTGAAGTCAGGACTGATCAGGACACGGGTTACGTCGGCCAGGACACCCTCGCCGGCTCCCGCCTACGCACCAACTTGAAGGATCTCGCCGCCGCGATCAGCCCCATGACCGCTGAGTTCCTCCGGGACATCGCCGCGACCAACATCATCGAGGCCACGGAGTATGGCGTCGGCACTCGCGTCGACACGGATGACGCACGCTCCGCCGGCCCCGTGGGCGACGGCTACAACGACAGTATCCGTAGCATCCGCGTGCGCGGCCTGCCCGGCGCGGGCCGTAGCATCAATTTCTTCGGCGCACCCGGTGAGGTGGACACCTACATCGTCGACCGCATCGACGTTTCCCGCGGGCCGAATTCCATCCTTTATGGCTTCGGCTCGCCCGCCGGCCGTCTCAACGTCACCACCAAGCAGGCTCAGACCGATAAGAACAGCTACAGCTTCTCCAATCGCGTCGACGACTGGGGCGGGGAGCGCTGGACCGCCGACGCCAACTACGTCTTGATCAAGAACAGACTCGCCCTCCGCGCGGTCACCCTGCGCGGCCGAGAGGAATCTTGGCGTGCTGCCGGCAACAACGACCAAGACCGCTATTTCCTGGCCGCCAAGTGGCAGATCGACCGCAAGACCACGCTCAAGGCGGAGTTCGAGCAGGGAGACATCAAGCGTTTTGTCCCGCGCCCCTTTTTCGGTAACGACAACACCTCCACCTGGGACGCCAACGGCCAGCCCATCTTCAACAACTTCTCCGCGACCTACGTCCCCGGCACGCCCGGCACGGGTGCTGTTGGCACTCCCGGCAACGCCATCCGCGACACCGGCGTCAACAACGTCATCGGTGTTCAAGAGCGCACCGGCGGGGACTGGGTCGTCGTGAGCAACCGCAATCCCTACGCGCAAGACTACCGATTCTTCACCTATTCGGAGTCTCCGACGGGCGGCCTCCTCGCCAATGATTTCGCCCGCGGTCGCAGCAATCCCAAGGCCACCCCGGAAGCCAACTGGGTCAACGGCAGTTTCAAGATCATGAATGCCTCCGCCTTCCTCCAGCGCGAGCTCGCCAAGGATCTGAACCTGGAAATCGCCTTCAATCGCCAGACCAGCAAGACCGAGACTCGCAATCTCGCCTCTTGGAATCACTATGGCATCAGCGCCGATACCAACCGCTACCTGCCCAACGGCCCACTGCGGCCCGTCGCCGATCTCTACTACTACGATGTTTCGCCCGACCACCGTCACGCCAGCTCCAGCATCAGCCAAGCCCGAGCCACCCTCTCCTACGAAAAAGGCTACCGCGACTGGGTAAACGTGCGTCTCGCCGGCCTCGGCGAGCTCAGCTCCATCAAATCGCGCAGCCAGATCCTCCAGCAATACTGGCTGAAGGGCACCAGCCTTGCCAGCGGCGGTGTGTTTAACCCTACGCCTGAAAATGGCGCCAATCAGGTCTATTACCGTTCTTACATCGACAACCTGAATCAGCTCAACGACCCCAATTTCCGCATCCCCGGCCCGGTTAACCTTAGCGGCGCCACCCCGTATCAAGACCCCGCGACCGGCGCCATCAGCAACATTTACATGCGCGAGTTCAATCGCTCGCAGGGCAACATCGGCTTCGTGGACCGCGCGACCAGCGCCTACATGGGAATGGGCCAGCTCTACCTTTGGAAAGACCGGATCGTGGGCACTTTTGGCTATCGCAAGGACCGCTTAAAAAACTGGACCGCCGTCGCCGTCCGCGACCCCGAGGGCGAAAAGATCGCAACCAATACCGGCGTCTGGACACCCGTCGATCCCAGCACTGCCAAGGCCATCGTGTTCAACGGCCAGACTCGCACGACCGGCGGTGTCGTGCACTTCACTCCTTGGCTTTCCGGTTTCGTCAACACTTCCAACAGCCTGAGCACCCCCGGCACAAATTATATCACCCCGACCGATCCCAACAAAAACACCATCGCCGACCTCGTGCGCTCCCCCAAGGGCAACACCACCGACTACGGCGTAAAGCTCACCCTGTTCTCCGGGCGCATTTTCGTCACCGCGACGAAGTTTCACACCATCTCCCAAGACGAGTTCGGCTTCTCCGGCTTCAACAAGGGCAACGTTGTCAATATCTGGAACGCCATCGGCAATTCCACCGCCGTCAACGCCACCGAGACCGCCGTCGCCCTTAAGCAGGCCGAAATCATAAACCAAGTCCAAGGCTACATGCAGGATTCCGAGAGCCGCGGCAATGAACTCGAAATCGTCGGCCGGATCATGACCGGCTGGTCCATCTCCGCCAACTACTCGAAGAACGACACCCGCAAATCAAACATCGCCCGCGAATACCGCGCCTACATCGACTACTGGAAACCCTACTGGCTCAAGTATCGCGATCTCTCCCTCACTCAGAACATCAACCAGCCTCGCCCGCAAACGGCCCCCAGTTCCACCGACTGGCGCACTCCGACCGAGATCGCCAACACCGGCGACTTCACCGTCAACACCGACAGCATCAACGAAGCCATCGTCGACGCCGAATCGGCGTTATTCGACAACCCCTACAGCTTTCAGGGTAAGCGCAACGTCGGCGATCCCCTCCACAGCATTAATCTCCGCACGCGCTACGACTTCTCGCGCGGCTTCCTGAAGGGCCTGAGCATCGGCGCGGGCGGGCGCATGCGTTGGGAACGCGTCGCCGGCGCGCGTTCGGAATACAACTTCACCCCGGGTTCCAACTATACGGACACCTACAACGGCCGCACCATCACCACGGTCTCCACCGTCAATGCAAAGGATCAAAATGTCTACGACGCCCAGCTCGGCTACACCCGCTCGATCTTCAAGAACCGCGTGCGCTGGAACATTCAGCTCAACGTCAATAATCTGACCGACCAGCGTGAGCTGATCGTCAACAATCTCCACCCCCGCACCCTCGCGCCCCTCACCTACCGCTACCAAGACCCACGGCAGTTGATCCTCACGAACAGTTTTAGTTTCTAGCTCATTGTCGCATGATCCATTTCCGTCGACTCCGGCTCGGTGTTGGGCTTTTCGCACTTTTCCTGAATGTCGGGGGTATCTGCGCCGCTTCGACTCCCCCTGACGCCGGGCAGCTCGCCCGCCTTGAGCGCGCCCTCCGCCCGCAGCACGCCGAGTGGGATCCCCTCGAACAGATGCCGCAGCGACCATTCTCATCGCCCGGCTACCATACCACGCTCACCGGCGGGATGGTTCACAGCACGCGGGACGCCTTAACCTACGCCGTCGGTCTCCTCGACACCGGCAAACCCGAGCACCTCGCACGCGCCAGCGCGATCCTTCGCCGCGTCATCGCGCTTCAGGATGCCGATCCGGCCAGCAAGACCTATGGCATCTGGTCGTGGTTTCTTGAGGAGCCGCTCGCGAAAATGAGCCCGCCCGATTTTAACTGGGCTGATTTTAACGGCGTCTCCCTGCTCCAAGTCGCGCGCGACCATCGTGACCGCCTCCCGCCAGATCTCGCCGCCGCAGTCGACACTTCGATCCTCCGAGCTTGCGCCGCAATCAAGAAACGCAACGTCGGCCCCGGCTACACCAATATCGCCATCATGGGTGCCTACGTCACCCTCTTCGCCGGCGAACTTCTCGGTCACGAGGAGTTTCGCACCTACGGCCTCGCCCGCCTCGCTCGCTTCCACGCCTACACCCTCGAAAACGGCACCTTCGAGGAATACAACAGCCCCACCTACACCGTCGTCGCCCTCATAGAACTCTCGCGCCTCAAAGCGCACGTGCGCGACGCCTCCGCCCAATCTATGATCGACGCGCTCCTCGGTTGTGCCTGGCGGGAGATCGCCTCCCATTTCCACGCGCCCACGCGCCAGTGGGCCGGGCCGCACAGTCGCGCCTATCGGTCGCTGAACAGCGAGAGCACGCTCGCCCTCATCCAACGCGCCACCGCGGGACGTGTGGATTTCGGGATCGACGCGCCCGACCGCGATGAGCTCCGCATCCCCGTGCACTGCCCGAGCGAGCTCGAACCGCTCTTCAGCACCCTCACCGCCCCACGCACCGTCACTGAGACATTCATCAGGCGCAGCGACACCGTCGGAACGACCTTTCTACACCCACAATTCGCGCTCGGTTCCGTCAATCACGGCGACATGTGGAACCAGCGTCGCCCGCTCCTGCTGCACTTCGGCACGGCCGCCGCACCCGGCTCCATGCAGCTGCGTTTCCTCAAGGACAATTACGACTTCGCCTCGGCTTGGATCACCACCGCCCAACGCGAAGGCACCGTGCTCGGCGCGGTCAACTTCGTCACCGACGGCGGCGACACCCATATCTCCCTCGACCGGGTAAAGAACGCCCGCTTCAAGGCGCGCGACCTGCGCCTCCGCCTAGAGTTCGGCGGTCCCGCCGCAAAGACGGTGAAGATTTCCCGCGACACCGACATGAGCGCAACGATCACGATCGGCGATCTCAAGCTCAGTTTCGACGTCACCGCCGCCCGCTTCGGCGACTTGGAGGGCGAGATGGTCCTCGGGGGCGACGAGCATCTTCGCTGGGTGGACATCGTCCTCTTTCAAAACGCCGAACGAGAGTTCGACCTCGCCGCGCTGTCGGAAGCCATCATCGGTTTCGTCTTCTCGGTCGGCGCCCATGGCCGCGTGACCTCGGAGATAAATGAAGGTCGACTGCGTCGGTCCTACGAAGGACTCGCGATCGACGTCGGAGTGAAACCCGCCCCAAAGCCCGTCGCCAAGGCCACCGGCTCGGTTGGCACGGCAAAATGATCCCAATTCGTTGGCAAAAGCCATGAGCCCGAGCGGCACTCCTCCCCCGGGCATCGACCCGCCTGCACCAGCCCTGCGCACACTGCCGACCGTGTAAAACTCAGTCGTTTTCCGCGCCCTTCCCGCGCCACGCGGCTTGCGCTCCTCATCCCCCGGATGCCACGTGCGTGCAACCCCCGCTCCAACCGCTTCTTGCTCTGGCCCGTCCCGCCCAGCCGAAACACCTCGAGCCGGTAGCCGTGTCGCGCCGCCCCCGCCTGCACGCGCTCCCGGGTCGCCACCGGGATGCTCCGCGCTCGCCGCAACGCCAGCGACACGGTCATCACCGCGACGCCCGCCGCCGCCGCTACATGTTTCATCGAGACTGCTGCAGACGATTTCACTTTACGATTAAAATATCAAACCCCTCGCGACCGCTGGCGAGCCCTGACTCGCTAATAACACCCCTGACCCAAAGCCGCTCCACCCCGGAGTCGGCTGAAATCCCGCCCTACCGTCAGCATGAAACCTTCACCCTCATCTCGTCTGCTCGCATTCCTCGCCCTCGCCGCCTCGACCTCCGCCCAACTCGCCCCCACGCCCTCCGTCCCGCCCCCGACCAACAAGGAAAAAGACATCGTCAAACTCAGCGGCTTCTCCGTCTCCGCCGAAAACGACGGCGAATATCGCGCCGCTAATACGACCTCCGGGACTCACTACAGCACCCCGATCAAGGATCTTCCGACGAACATCGAGGTGCTCTCCCACGCCTTCGCCAGCGCCGCGTCGCCCTCCACGCAGCCTTCCACCGAGATCATCGGTCACGAGAACGACTACACAGCCGCCAACGCGCTCGCCGCCAAAGTCAAGTCGCCCACCGACCCCATGCCCGCCGCGGAACTCTACGCACGCGGCGGCCTGCCCCGTTTTTTCGCCAGACTCAAAAAAGGCGGCCTCGTCACCGTCGGCTACTACGGCGGCAGCATCACCGCCGCCCCCGGCTGGCGCACCATGACGTATGATTGGCTCACCAAAACGTTCCCGCAGGCCAAACTCGCATTGCTCAACGCCAGCGTCGGCGGCTCCGGCTCCCTTGTAGGCGTCTTCCGTGCCGACCAAGACCTCGTGAGCAAAAAACCCGACATCGTCTTCATCGAGTTTTCCCTCAACGACGGCTCCGATGTCGCTAACCGCCCGGCCGAGGTCACCGGCGCACTTGAAGGCATCATCCGCAAACTGCGCACCGCCAATCCCGAGACCGACATCTGCCTCGTTTACACCGTCACCGCCGAGGGCTTGGAAAAAGCCGGCAAGGGCATCGCATCCAACTCCATCTCCCTCCACGACCACGTCGCCGAGCACTACAATCTCCCCTCGATCAACATGGGTATCGAAGCCGCCCGCTTGTTCGCCGAGGGCAAGCTCGTCCACAAGGCTCCCGCCACCCCCCATGGCCTCACCGCCGACGGAAAATTTATTTTCAGCAACGACGGCAGCCACCCCAGTGCACGCGGCCACATCATGAACGGCGAAGCCGCCATCCGCGCCCTCACTCTTCTCGCCGACGCCCCTGCCGCCACCTCGGCCAAGCGCGAGTTGCCCGCCGCGTTGTCCGCCATTCCTTGGGAAAAAGCCAAGACCGTGGCCGTCGATGGACGCGGCTCATTCAGCGGAACCTGGGCAAAGCTCACCGCCGCCAACGGCCCGAGTTGCCGCCGCTTCGGCAAAAGGTTCTACGAGTGGTTCCCCATCCTCTACCGCACGACCGAGCCGGGCGCTTCGTTGACCGTTCGTTTTCGCGGCACCCACATCGGATTCAAGGGCATGGAAGGCCCCGACTCCGGCATCATTACCTTCAGCATGGACGGCAAAGCGCCGGTGAAAAAGACACTCTTCACCGTCTATGCCAACCAGCATGTTTACGTCGGCGACCCCTTACCCGCCGTGCCGATGGGTGATCACACCATCACCTGGACGCTCACCGCCGAAGTGCCGCCGAAGGAGGCGCTACTCGCGAAAAAAAATCAGGACGCCGACTTCCGAAAAAACCCCGCCAAATACCAAGAGAATAGTTTCTCCGTCGGCCAGATCGTCGTCCTCGGCGACTTGCTCGACGCCAAAGGAAACCTCCTCCCGTAAGCGCGCCGCCGTCGCCAATCCCGATGCCTACCCCACGCATCCTCCGTCTCGTTGTTGCGATTCTCGTTTCCTTGGCGGCCAACGCGGTGTCCGCCCAAGTCGCGCCCACGCCCGTCAACCACGTATTCCAGTTCATGCAGAGCGGCGTCTGCACCGCGTGGAGCGACGGCCAGCCTTCCAAGGCCACGTCGTATCTCTGGATTCCCGAAAACTGCCAGCGCGTGCGCGGCCTCCTCATCCTCTGCGCCAACGTCCCCGAACACCGCCTCGTCGGCCACGAGCTCATCCGCCGCGTCTGCGCCGCCAACGATCTCGCCATCGTCTGGAGCACGCCGTCGTTCATGAATTTTAAGCGCACCGAACCCGGCAAAAAAAAGATGTCCGATGAATGGGCTACGACTGTCGCCTTCCTCCAACAACAACTCGACGCCCTCGCCGCCACTTCCGGCTACGCCGAGATCGCCACCGCCCCGTGGCTGCCCATCGGCGAGTCTGGCCACCTGCTCATGGTGGACGCCCTCGTCGAAACCCAGCCCGAGCGTTGCCTCGCCGGCGTGTGGTTGAAGAACAATCACCTCCCGTCAAAAAACCGCACCGTCCCCGCCCTCGTCGTTTACGGCACCGGCCAGGAATGGTCGCAGGACAAGTCCGACATCCGCACGCAGTGGAACGCCATCAGCAAGGCCTACGACGGCATCCTCGACCAGCGCGCCAAAAATCCCGACTGGCCGCTCAGCTACGTGATCGATGGCCACAGCGGCCACTTCGACTGCTCCGAGCGCCTCACCGCCTACCTCGCCCGCTACATCGATGCCGTCGCCAAAGCCCGCCTCTCCATCGCAGGCAGTCCGACCCTAAAACCCGTCAACCTCGCCACCGGTTTCGTCGCCGACCTGCCCGTGCCCGGCCACGAAAACAAATCCGTCATCCCCGCCGCCAGGCCCACCCCCGCCTCTACTCCCGCCGCGCTTCCGTGGTATTTCAATCAAGCCGCCGCCACCGAGGCCCAGGCCTTCGCCGCGATCAACTGGCAGGCCGAGACGCAACTCCCCGTGTTCCTCGACGCCGAGGGCAAACCGCGTCCGCATGATTTCAACGGTGTCACCAACCTGAAGTCGGTTCCCTTCGAGGCCGACGGCCTCACCTTCACTGTTCGCGGCACGCTCGCCGAAACCATCCCCGCAGGTTTCCTAAACGCCGGCGAAACCCTCGCCCGAGGCCCCGCCACCCCCGAGCTCGAATGGCTCTGCGGCCCCATCGAACCGCTCGGCGACGGGCGCTTCCGCATCGCCCTCGACCGCGTCTGGTTGGGAGGCGGCGCCACCTACGTCGCCCTCCGCCAAGCCGGCACCCCCGCGATTCGCGGCATCGTCCAACCAGCCGGCGTCGATCTGCGCGGTGCGTTGCGCAATACCACCGGCCAACCCCAAAAAATCACCTTCGCCCCACCCGCCGATGTGCGCGCAAACTCGGCACCCGTTCCTCTCTCCGCCACCTCCGACTCCGGCCTGCCCGTGTCCTTCTTCGTCGTCGCTGGCCCGGCCGTAATCAAAGACGGTCACCTCGCCCTCACGGCCATCCCGCCGCGCACAAAGTTCCCCGTCACCGTCACCGTCGCCGCCTGGCAATGGGGACGCCGCACCGCGCCCGCCGTCAAAATGGCCGAGATCGTCCAGCAGTCCTTCAAGATCACCGCCCCCTAAAAGGAGGCCAATAAACCCCTCCCGGCCTGCGCCCTCGAAATCCAGTTTCCTATCAGTAATCTCGACCTACCATCAGCATGAAACCTTCACTCACATCTCATCTGCTCGCATTCTTCGCCCTCGCCGCCTCGACCTCCGCCCAACTCGCCCCCACGCCCTCCGTCCCGCCCCCGACCGAAAAGGAAAAAGAAATCGTCAAACTCAACGTCTTCCAGGTCACCGCTGAGAACGACGACGAATACCGCGCCGCCAACACCACCTCCGGCACCCGCTACAACACCCCGATCAAAGACCTTCCCATGGACATCGAGGTCCTCACGCCCGCCTTCATGCGCGACATCGGCGCCCTCGATATCCGCGACGCCCTCGAATACGTTTCCGGTATCCAGCTCGACACCGCCGCCGGCGGCGTCGGCGGCTCCCGCGACAACCCCGAGAACAACACCCTGCTCATCCGCGGCATCGCCGCCGCCCAGAACAAGGATGGCTTCCGCCGCTTTGTGCCCATCGACCCAATCACCAGTAGTCGCGTCGATATCATCAAGGGCCCCGGCGGCGCGCTCTACGGCCAGGGCGGCACCGGCGGCGTCGTAAATTCCTCCAGCGTCACCGCCGGCAGCCGCCCCGTCGCCCGCCTCGGCACCACCGTCGGCTCTTACGGTCTCCGTCGTGCCGAACTCCTCCTCTCCACGCCCTTCGGCCCCGACAACCGCTTCGGCGTGGCGCTGCCGATGTCTTACCAAACGACCAAAAGCTCAGCGCTCTATTTCCAGTCCGATACCTTCGTGATGAACCCCACTCTCACTGTGAAACTCGGCCCCAAGACCACCGTCCTCGCCAGCGTTGAGTCGCGTTTCAACACCCGCGACAACATCCGCGGCTTCTTCCTCACCGACAATACCCTCGACCCCGCCGGCAACCCCTACGGCTCCTTCATCGCCGGCCGGCCCGGCACCAACCGCGTCCTCACCACGCCCAGCCAGCGCGATTTCCGCTTCGACGGCCCCGACACCTTCCGCAAGGAGCGCTCCTACATTAACACCTACCGTATCGACCACCGCTTCACCGACAATCTCCAGTGGTGGGGCGGCTACAGCGCCGAAGACATCAATGTCCGCGAACGCTCCTTCAACGTCTCCCTCCGCAACGCCAACGACGCTTCCATCCCGTTTAAGATCCGCACCGACCCACGCTTCCTCGCCCTCCTCCGCCCCTCCGCTGGCATCGCCCAGCCCCAGATCCTCGACATCCGCCCCAACAACATCACCAACGCCGCCCGCACTGTCCGCCCCACTTGGAAATCCGAACTCTACTACGCCTTCAAGACCGGCCCCGTGCAGCACCGGCTCGTCACGGGCGTCAGCTACGGCCCCCTCCGCTCCGGCAATAACGCGCCCAACCGAAACTTCTTTTACGGCAACACCGGCTCCCCCAATGACCCTGCCACCCTCGCTTGGGAAAACGTTTCCGCCGAGGCCATCCTCTCCCGCTTCCGCGACCCGCGCGACTACGCCTCCGTCAAGCGCTGGGACTACGCCGCCATCAACCAATACCCCCAGGGCCCGGAATCCCAGCTCGGTGCCAAATCCTCCTACCTCACCTCACTCTTCTGGGACCGGAATCTCTACGCCAACCTCCAGAGCAGCTTCTTCAAAGACCGACTCCAGACCATCGTCGGCTTCTTCGACACCCGCAATGATCGCGGCGGTAATGTTTACGCCGTCAACGGCGACTACCTCTGGAACACCGTCGCTCCCGCCGGCAGCGGCTCCTCCCTCAACGGCGTGCGCCGCCCCGAACCCGTCCGCAACACCGCCCCCAGCGCCACCGTCATCTGGCTGATCAACGACTGGATTCGCGTTTACGCCAATACCATGAGCGCCCTCGACCCCGGCCCCGCCTACTCCGGCTACGACGGCAACGGCAGAGCCCTTACCGCCGCGCGCGTCAAAAACGGCGAGGCCGGCGTCAAGTTAGACCTGCTCGCCAACAAGCTCCTCCTCAACCTCGTCGCCTTCTCGATGCAGGACCGCGACCGCCCCGTGAATTACGGCGCCGCCATCCAAAACCTCCTCGTCGCCCCCACCGGCACCACCAACGGCTCCGGCTTCGGTTCCTTCGTGAATACCGGCACCGACTCCAAGGGCTACGACGTGAAATTGGACTACATCCCGCTTCGCAATCTCCGCATCAACCTGGGTTTTTCCCAAAACGACGTGAAGGTCGTGCAGATCGAGCCCTTCGCCACCCCCGCCAATCCCGATCCCATCCGCCTCGCCGCCCAGCAACGCTTCGTCACCGCCGGCGGCTCCTCCAGCCGCTACCTCGGCCGCCCGCCTACCGACATCGCCAAGTATTCCGGCACCGGTTTCGTCCGCTACGAGTTCAACCAGGGCTTCCTGAAAAACGCCTGGGCCATGGTCGGCGCCAAATACCTCGGTTCCCGCGAGGCCGAGATCATCGCCGTCAGCACCTCTACCGGTGATGCGACGATCACGCGATTCAACGTCCCGTCCCACTACATTTACGATTTCAACGCCGGCTTCCGTCACAAAATCGGCCGCTACAACACCAGCGTCCAGCTCAACACCTCCAATGTCGCCAACGACGATCGGTTCTACGGCGCCACCTGGCAGGTCGGCCGCACCTACCGCCTCAGCGCGACGTTGAATTTCTAAAGTAGAGCGACCTCCAGTCCGCCTTTTTCTCCGCTCATCGCCCTCCCCAAGCGCGGTCCTCCTCAAAGACAGCGCTTTTTCTTTTCCCCAGTTCCGACCTCCAGTGCACTTTATCACCACGATCCGAGCCCGACACTTCGCTCTGCCATGCGCGACCCCACGCGCGTCCTCGGCCTGCCGGACTCGCTCTGCAAAGAACACCAAACGATGAAACCCACGATCGCACTCCTCGCCGTTCTGCTGTTGGCTTCACCCATCGCGCTGCAAGCGATGGAGTTTTTTGTCAGCCCGGCGGGAAACGATTCCGCTAGCGGCTCGAGGGCGAAGCCGTTTGCCACGCTCGAACGGGCACGTGACGCCATTCGGGAAACAAAGCGTGCCGGCGCGACGGCTGGCGGTGTGACCGTGTGGCTGGGCGCAGGCGACTATCCCGTCACGACGACCTTTGAACTAACGGCCGTCGATTCCGGCACCGCCGAAAACCCGGTGGTGTATCGCAGCGTCGAGCCAGGGAAGGCGCGACTGCTGGGTGCGCGGCCGGTGAAATCGACCGATTTCAAGCCGGTGACAAATGCGAACATCCTTGCCCGGATCGATCCCGCCGCGCGCGGCAAGGTCGTCCAACTCAACCTCGCGTCGCTCTCACTCGCGAACGCCAAGACTTTCGCCAACGTGTTCACGAACGGAGGCGGACTCTTCGAACTGTTCGTTAACGACCGGCGAATGCCGTTGTCGCGCTGGCCAAACGAAGATGCCACCACCATGGGCAAGGTGCTCGACAAAGGGGACGCTTCGTCAGGCCCGCAGCGTCACGGTGGCAAATTCGTCGCCCGCGAGGAGCGCTGCACGCGTTGGCACATCGAGAGTGGCGTGTGGCTTGAAGGTTACTGGCGGGTGCCGTGGCGCGCAGTCGCCCTGCGCGTGAAGTCCATCGACGCAGCATCGCGCACGATTGAATTCGCCGAACCGGACAAAGAACTCATCGGCTCGAAATACGCCCCCGCCGGCCAACTCGGCGACGGCAAGGAAACGTGGTGCGCCCTCAACCTGCTCGAGGAAATCGACCGGCCCGGCGAGTGGTGCGTAGATTTCACCAGCGGGACGCTGTATTTCTGGCCACCCGACGATCTCAGCCGCGCGGCGATCTACGTCACCGACCAAAACACGCCGCTGGTCACGCTGAAGGACGTCTCGCACGTCACGTTTCGCGATCTGAGTTTCGACGGAAATCTCGGCAACGGTCTGGAGATTTCCGGCGGCAGCGATGCATTAGTGGCCGGCTGCACGTTTCGCAATCTCGGAGGCAGCGGCGTGCTGGTGCGCGG
>JANXLP010000230.1 GCA_025355125.1 Opitutaceae bacterium
AGCGCCACGTGATGCACCGCGCCCGCGCCCTGCCGCGCCGGCGGCAGACCCGGCTCAACCGCCACGTGCAACTCCGCCGCCGCCCCACCCTCGCCCATCTCGTAAACATACGCCGCCGTCGCGCCCGGCCGCGCATATTCGCGCACGCGTTTCATATTAAGCACCTTCGTCAGCACCAGGTCCGTGCCTTCGAGCTTCGGCACGCTCAGCGTGATCGGGCCCAGCCCACGAATCTGATGCTCCGCCGGCACCGGGCTCTTCGCCCATGCGTGCGACTCACCTTTGCCGCCATCGACGATCAGGCTCAGCCGCTGCCCCTCGGAGTCTTCAAAATCCAGCGTGCCGCGCCCATCGCGCTCGCCCACTTCGATGCCCGTCACGCCCGCCGCCACGAGGCGCTCGCGCCACCACGCGAGACTCGCCGCGTTCGCCACGCGCAGGCCCGTCCGCACGATGCTATGCGTGCCGCGTTTCTCCGGCGCCGCCGGCCAGTCGAAAAAAGTAAGATCCGTGCCCGGCGTCGCTTCGCCGTCCGCGTAAAACAGATGATACGCCGACACGTCGTCCTGGTTGACCGACTTTTTCACGAGGCGCATCCCGAGCGTCTGCGTGTAGAACGCGTGGTTGCCCTTCGCATTCGCGGTGATGGCCGTGAGGTGATGAATTCCAGTGAGCTGCATTCCCTCACCCTGCCCACAAACCTAGTTTCGTCCAGCCGCCCTCAGCTCGCGTCATCCGCCGCCGTCTCGGGCGCGGTCAATCCTTCCTCCCCGCCCATCCCACCGATCGCCCGCACCGCCACGAGCCGCACCACCGCGCGATTCTCCGCGCGTGACGCCGCGATGTTCACACCGAAAACCGCCTCCCAATCGTTGTGCCCTTCCGCGTCCACGAGCACCTGAGAAACTTCGAACTCGCCCACCGCCGCCGTCGCGACGACACCCTCCGCCACGATCTCGCCAAAGTGTGTGTGCTTCGCCGCGCGTCCCTCGGGATCGAGCCGATACCGTCCGCGCGCCTCCCCATACGCCATGAACACCGCGCGGTCTTTCTCGTGCTCTTCGTCCCACGATAGCCCGCGCTGCAAGTGCGCAAAAATCTCCGCGCGCACGAGCCGCCGAAACGCCTTCTCGTCGCGCGTCACGTCAAAACTCGTCGGCCGCGCCGGCTTGTCCGCGCCATCCGTCTCCGCCGCCACCCATTCCGGATTTTTGAGCCGCTCCCACTCTTCCAGCAGGCTCGCATCCACGCCGCGGATCAGCTCGCGGAAATACACTTCCATCTCCGCCACTTCCTCCGTCTTCGCGCTGTCCGGCACGGTCTGCGCGAGCACCTTCCACACCTGCGTGAGGTGCCGCAGCAGCAGGCCTTCCATGCGCTCGAGCCCGTAGTCCTTCACGTAGTCCGAAAACGAACGATACCCTTCAAACATCTCCCGCGCGATCGACTTCGGCCTAACGTTTTCGCCCTCCACCCACGGATGCGCCGCCGCGAACGCATTGAACGTGTCGTATAAAAATTCCCGCAACGGCTTCACGTGCTCCACCTCCTCTAGCTTGGCGATCCGTTCGTCATACTCCACGCCCGCCGCCTTCATCTCCGCCATTTTTTCCGTCTTCAACCGATCCACTTGCCGCCGCAAAATCGCCTCCGGATCTTCTACGATCGCTTCGCACAACGTCAGCACATCGAACGGATAATCCGCCGACTCCCGGTTCAGCAGCGGCAGCGTGTCCAACAGATACAGCGACAGTGCCTGATGCAGCGAAAAGTCATCCTGCAGCTCCACGTTCACCCGCAGTTTTTTCCCGCCCGGACCGCGCTCCGCCTGCGGAATGATCGACACGATCTTCCGGTCGATCAGCGCGCGAAATAACTGCCATGCGCGATCCCGCAGCGCCTTTTTCCGGTTAACCGACTCGTGCGAATCCCCAATCAGCCGCTGCATCGCCCGACCCCCGTCGCCATCGCGTCCGAGCATGAGCAACATCATCCCGTGCGACACCGCGAAACGCGACGTCAGCCCTTCCGGCGGCGCCGTCTGCAACCGCTCAAACGTCTTCGCATCCCAGCCCACCGCACCTTCGGGTGCCCGCGCCTTCACGAGCTTCCGTAGCTTCTGCGGATTCCCCGCCAGCTTCTCCTCCGCACGCTTGTTCTCGATGATGTGCGCCGGCGCCTGCGCGATCACATAGCCGCGATCATCGAAGCCCGCGCGCCCCGCCCGCCCCGCAATCTGCCGAAAATCTCGCACCGCCAGCACCGCCGCCCGCTTGCCGTCGTATTTCCACAGCTGCGTGAACAGCACCGTGCGGATCGGCACGTTGATGCCCACGCCGAGCGTATCCGTGCCGCAGATCACCTTGAGCAGTCCTTTCTGCGCGAGCTGCTCCACGAGGATTTTATATTTTGGCAACAGCCCCGCGTGATGCACGCCCACGCCGTGCCGCAGCCACCGTTTCACCTCTTTGCCATACGGGCTGTTGAACTTCACCCGCTCCAGCTCCGTCGCGATCGCCGCCTTCTCCTCGCGCGAACACACGTCGAGGCTCATCAGATCCTGCGCCGCTTCCGCCGCATCGCGCTGGGTAAAATGCACGAGATACACCGGCGCCCGTTTCTGGATCAGCACCTCCGCCACGCGCTCGGTCAGAGGCGTCTCCGAATACTCAAAGCTCAATGGCACTGGTCGCCGCTCGCTCCGCACGGTCAGACTTGCCACGCCCGTCACTCGCGTCAGCTCCCGCTCGAAAAACTCCGTCGCGCCCAGCGTGGCCGACATCAGCAAAAACCGCGCGCCCGGCAGCGTGAGCAGCGGCACCTGCCACGCCGCCCCGCGCTCCGCGTCCGAGTAGTAGTGAAACTCGTCCATGATCACGGCCTTCACCGCCGCCGCTCGCGGCCCGCCGCCGAGCGCGATATTCGCCAATATCTCCGCCGTGCAGCACAGCACGGGCGCGTCGAGGTTCACACTCGCATCGCCTGTCATCATACCGACGTTCTCCGGCCCGAAATCGCGGCACAGCGCCAAGAATTTCTCATTCACGAGCGCCTTGATCGGGCACGTGTAAACCGACCGCTCGCCCGCGCACAGCGCCTTGAAATGCAGCGCCGCCGCCACCAGCGATTTCCCCGAGCCCGTCGGCGTCGCAAGGATCACGTTCTTCCCGTCGAACAGCTCAAGGATCGCCTCCTCCTGCTCCGGGTAAAGCGTCAGCCCCTTGGCCGCCGCCACCGCGAGGAATTTGTCCATGACCGCGTCCACCGTTGGCCGTCCCGCCAACGGCGCGAGCGGAGGTGTCGACGGCGTCATCACCGCACAACGCCCGCTCCCCTGCCACAAGACAAGCCCTCCTCTCCGCTCCGCCGTCAATGTCCCCTACATCCGCGATCCCGCAGTTTTCTTTTCGCGTAATTTCGCGTGTTTTGCGGGCAACTGTCCGTCTTCAGCTAAATCCGCTCCACCCCACACACCTCCACGCGGTCTTCCTCCAGCGCGCGCCAGCGCACATTCCACCCCGCCAAATTCATCCCATACACCCGCGCCTCATCCCGCTGCTGGTAGGCCGGCTGGTGATCGTGCTGCAGCAGGCGACGGATCATCGCCAGCGTCTGCGCGCCCTCGCCCGGCGTGTCGTGCATGATCTTCATGACCAGCTCCGGTGCGATCACGACGGCCTCCGCCGCGCGCGCCGCCGGCGCCGCCTGCGACCAGTTCGCCTGCGCGCCCGCCGGCGCCTCGCACCACGGCAGATACGGCTTCACATCAAAAACCGGCGTGCCGTCCACCGCGTCGATGCCCGCCACGCGCAACGCCAGCGTCGGCGCCGACTCGATCGCGAGCAACCGCACTAAACTCAGCCCAAGTCCGTTCGGCCGGTTCGGCGCGCGCGAGGCAAACACCCCCACCCGCTCGTTCCCACCCAGCCGCGGCGGCCGCACCGTCGCCGTGCCCGCCCACGCCTCGTTGTGGTGAAACTGCGTGATCAGCCAAATATGCGAAAACGCCTCCAGCCCGCGCACGAATTCCTCCCGCGCAAACTCCGGCGCAAACACCACCCGCCCCTCCGCCTCCGGCACCAGCCCGCTCTGCCGCGGCACGCCAAATTTCTCCATGAACGGCGTGCGCAGCACCGCCACCGGCCGCAGCACCACGGTTTGATTAATTTCGTCGGCAGACATGCACCGCAGACATGCAGCCCCGCCCCCTCAACCGCAACCCTCCGTCTCATTCCGTAGGCCGCGAACCCGCGTTCCAACCTCACGGTCCGTCACTCCCCCACTCCGCATCCCCATCCCGCAATCCGCAATCTCCACCCCTTCGCCTTTTCGCATTCACCCACCCCGCTTACCGCTTTCTCCCCTCGCGCCGCCTCCCCTCCACGGCCACGCTTCCCAATCCGCAATCCACATTCCGCACTCCGCAATCAATGAGCCGCCTCACCTGCTACCGCTGCTTCTGGCCGCAATCCCTCTGCTGGTGTGCCTCCATCACGCCGATGCCCACGCGCACACGCTTCGTGTTCTTGATGCATCCGAAGGAATTCAAGCACGAGAAGGCCGGCACCGGCCGCCTCACCCACCTTTGCCTCGCTGACAGCGAGATCCACATGGGCCTCAACTTCGACACCCACGAGGCCGTCCAGGAACTCATCGCCGATTCCGCCAACTTCCCCGTGCTCGTCTACCCGGGCCCCGCCGCGCGCAACCTCACCACC
>JANXLP010000251.1 GCA_025355125.1 Opitutaceae bacterium
GCCCTGCTCGGCGCGCTCCTGCGCGACGGCTCCCTCAACCTCTCCGCCCGCACCCAGCACTACGCCTCCCTCCCCGCCGCCGCCCTGCGCTTCCTGCGTTCACCCCGCGCTCTATCTTGAGCTCAAACCGGAATACCGTGCCTCACCGGTGCGCCACGCACCATCAGCCTTGTCTCGGAAACGATCCTCGATCTGCCCGCTGAGGAAATTAAAACCCGCGCCGACGCCGTCCGCCTCACTGCCGGCCTCCGGGGTCAGCTAGCCAGGGAGTGGTCGTGGGAAAGCGCCGCTTTCTATAACCGGGTGCGCGGCATCGACGACGCCAAGAATGATGTGCGCGAAAGCCTCTTTCAGGCCGCGCTCCGACGCACCGATGCGACGGCCTTCAACCCGTTCGGCACGACCTTCAAGGTCGCCAACGGCGCCGTCGTCGCCGACAAGGCCTACACCAATCCGCGCTCAGTCGTGGACAGTTTCTCGCGGGTCTTTTCACGTAACGCGGAGAGCTATATCGCGAGCTGGGACGCTAAGGCCACCGGCCCGGTGTTCACATTGTGGAGCGGTGATGTTCGCGCCGCCCTCGGCACCGAGTATCGCGGCGAGGATTTGAAAGACCTGCGTCCTCCGTTCAGCGGCGAGAATCCCGCCGGTTCCGGGCTCGATCCGCTCAACAACGATTTTCTCCTGCACCCCGCGCGGCCCGACGTGCGTGGCCACCGCACTGTGACGAGCTTTTATGCTGAGACCGTGGTCCCGCTCGTCGCCCCGAAGAACGGCGTGCCGCTGGTGAACTCGTTTGAGCTCACCGCCGCCGGCCGTTTCGAGAAATATAGCGATTTCGGCAACACCACGAAGCCCAAGTTTGGCGTGAACTGGCGCCCCGTGTCGTGGCTCATGCTGCGCGGTTCCTACAACCAAGGTTTCATGGCCCCGAGCCTCGCCGCGCTCTACACGAGCCCGCGCTGGAGCATCAGCGCTGGTGCTGGCGACATCGATCTTTACCGCAACCCGGTCACGAACGAAGGCCCCTATATCGCGCGCAATTATTTCGGCGGCAGCCCGACGCTCAAGGCCGCCGAGTCGAAGGGCAAAACCGGCGGCATCGTCATCGATGTGCCGCGCGTCAAGGGTCTGAGCCTTACTGTGGACTGGTGGCAGATCCGCCGCACCAACCTCCTCGGCCAGCGCAGCAGCTCCCAGGTTTACGTCTGCGACGTCGCCCTGCTCCAGGCCGCCACGAAGGCCCAACTCGCCGCCGGCAAGTCGATCAACCAGGTCGATCTCGGCAGCGGCACAGCCGACTACAAGGGTGATCCCGATGTCGTGCGCCTCGCGCCGACCGCCGCCGATACCGCCACGTTCGCCGCTTACAACGCAGCCAATCCGGCCAATCCCCAAGGTTTGGCCGGTCGGATTTTTTCCAACAACACGCCTTTTGTGAATCTCGCGGCCAGCTATGACGAGGGCGTCGATTTCGGGCTCAACTATGCGCTGCCGAAAACCTTCCTCGGTAATTTCGTGTTGAATTCGGACTGGGCCTATCTCGTCGCCTCGCGCAACACGACGGCACCGACGAACGTCGCCGCGATCACCACGGACAACGTCAACGTCGGCGGCAATTCGCGCTGGCGCGGCACATCCACGCTTTCCTGGCGCAAGGACGCGTGGTCCGGATCGTTCGGCGCGTATTACATCGGCGCTTCGCAGGACAGCCCGACGACGCCGCAGGCCGTATGGGAATCGCTCGGCCGCCCCAGCTACATTGTGCGCCAGTTCACGAACGGCGCCTACGCCTATCGCTATCTGATGCACGACTCGGTGACGTTCAACGCCTCGTTCGGCTATCGCTTCGGCGCAAATTCGCCCGCGTGGCTCCGCCAGACGCGCCTGCGCCTCGGGGTCGTGAATCTCGCCGATAAAGCCCCGCCGATCGCCTCGGGCCAGTCCACCTACAGCCCGTCGGTGAACCAGAGCATGGTCGTCGGCCGCACGTGGACGATGGAACTCACCAAGGCTTTCTGATTTGTTTCCCCATGCACCTTTTCTCTTCTCGCTCGCTTCTAGGTTTGCTCGCGCTCTCGACGGGTTTCGCCGCCGAGCTCACCGTGCCGACCAAACCGGCATCGGAGGGCGACGTGAATCGCGAGTGGCTCATGTCGTTGCCCTCCGCGCCCAAGCCCGAGCTCACGCGCCACGGCCTCGCCGCCGAGGAGCTGCGCCGTTGGAAAGTGCGTGGTGCGAACCAGGGCGTGGCCGTCGATGCGAAGTATTTCTACGGCATGGGTAACTACGTCGTCGGCAAATACGAGAAAGCGACCGGCACGCGCGTCGCCGAGTGGGTTGGCCCGCGCGGTGGCCCGACGATCCATATAAACGGCGGCCTCATTCAGGACGGATTGCTGGTGACCGCGCATTCGAATTTCCCGCAACTGCCGATGGCGAGTTCACTTGAGTATTTTGATCCGGCGACCGTGCAACCGGTCAAAACGCTGGCCCTCGGCATCCGCCTCGGCTCGCTCACGTGGGCGGAAAAGAAGGACGGTTTCTGGTGGGCGTGTTTCGCCAACTACAACGATTCCGGCACCACGCCCGGCTTCGACAACCGCTGGACCTATCTCGGTAAATTCGATGAGCACTGGCAGATGGTCGAATCGTGGATCTTCCCGCCGCAGATCATCGCCGCGTGGGGCAAGAGCGCGAGTTCCGGCGGCAGCTGGGGCGACGACGGCCTGCTCTACGTCACCGGCCACGATGAAAAAGAACTCTACGTGCTGCGCCTCCCGAAAATGGGCGTGGCGCTCGAATACGTGACCACAATCGCGGTGCCGTTTGAGGGCCAGTCATGGGCGTGGGATCGCAGCGCCGCCAAGGGCGAGCGCATCATCTATGGCATCATCCGTAAGTCGGGCGAGGTCGTGGTGGCGCGCATTCCCGAGCTGCCGGCGACGTTGTTACGGCGCTGATGCCAGGGCCGTGACAGAGAGTGAGGGGGCGAAATGCTTTCGGCATAGTTGCGCGGCTGTCTGCTGGGTCGGGGTTCGTTCGTTGAAGGATTGAACCGGTGAACATTTGTTCGCCGAATCCTACTCAATCGCATCACCCAAAATTATGAGTTCTTCCACAAATGCCGCCCCTGACACTTTTCCCTCAGACCGCGAATTGGTCCTGACGCGCGTCCTCAACGCTCCGCGTCAGAAAGTCTATCAATGCTGGACCGATCCGAAGTTGATCACCCAGTGGTTCACGCCGCCGCCGTTTACCACGCCTTTTGCCGAGACCGATGTGCGTGCGGGTGGGTCCAGCCTCATCACGATGCGCGGGCCGGACGGCACAAAGTATCCGAACCGCGGCATTTACCTCGAGGTCGTGCCCCACGAGCGGCTCGTCTTCACCGATGCCTACGTCCGTGCCTGGGAGCCGGCGGAGAAACCGTTCATGACGGCGATCCTTACATTCGAAGACGCCGGAGAGGGCAAGACGCACTACACCGCGCGCGTTCGCCACTGGAGCGTCGCTGATAAGCAAGCGCACGAGAAAATGGGTTTCCACGAGGGCTGGGGCATTGCCACCACGCAACTCGAAGCCCTGGCGCAGCGCATTTGATTCTGGGCTAAACCGACTTGGCCGCGATCACGTCGTTGCTCTGCGTTTTACTGCAAAGACGAGATCAACCGTTCGCGGGAACGTCGTAAACCTCGACCAAGCTGGCGCCCGACTGCACGCCGCCGCTCACAACGGCGGTGTAGGCGCCGGGATTTAACGCGAGGACGATGGCCGCATCTTTGCTATTTGCAGCGAGGGCGAAGGCGCCCGTGGCGGCGCCCGCAGCGGTGACGTCCGCAGCGGCGGCGCTCCAATTATCATTCTGGGCCAGCAGCTGCGCGTCTTTGTAAATGGCGAGGGCGGGATCGGCCAGCGCCGAGCCGACTCCGAATGCGGTCAGGGCCGGGCCGACGCCGCGGATCATGACGCGACGCGTGCTGGTGCCATGCACCGTGAAGCCGACGATGAGGGCGCTGCCATCGACATCGACTTGGCCGCGCGTTGAGAGATTGGTGATAGCGGATTTTCCGACGGCGGTGGTAGCGGGATCTGCATCGTAAACTTCGGCCATCGCGACGCCTTCGCCGCCATTGGGGGCGACGACGAGCGTATAGGCACCGGGCTGGAGCGTCATGACGACGGCGGCATCGCGCGCTCCGGGGGCCAGGGTAAATGCGCCGACGGCGGTCGCGGCCTCGCTGGTCTCGGTGCCGGCCCAGTTATCATTGGCCGCGATCAACGCACCGGCGCTCGAATACAGTTTCAATTGCGGGTCGGCCAGCGCGCCCGCCACGCCGAAAGCCGCCAGCGTGGGGCCGACGGCGCGCAGGAGCACGCGTTTAGAATCCGATCCCGCGATCACGAAGCCGATGATAAGGGCGCGGCTCGCGTCGCCTTCCACCACCCTCATGCGGGCGGACACGTTGGCGAGGGCGGCCGTGGGGGCGGTGGCCGTGCCGGCGACGCTCTTGGCGTCCGCCTTGATCGTGATGCCGGAGACGAAATAGCGCACGGGGAGGGAGGTCGAGGCCACGATCCCGAACGCATCGGCAATGGTGCCGCCTGCGGGTGCGGAGGGGAGTAACTGCACGCCGTCGGCATCGTTGTCGCTGGCGACGACTGCGTATTGGAACACAAGTTCGTTTGTGCCGCTGCCGGAGACATACGTCGCGTCTTTGAAGGCCGTCGCGCCAGCGTTGCCGATCACGAGAGCGAGGTGCGGCGAGCCGGTGACTACGACGTTGGTATTGTAGTGAAGCGTGACGTTGAACGTCTGGCCTGGGCTAAAAACGCCTTGCGAGGAGACGACTCCGACCACGGTGGGGTGAATCGCCAGACGGAGCGTGGTGGTCGCCACGCCGTCGGAGTTGCTCGCGCGGATCACGACATCATAAGCGCCCGGCGCGTTGCGGCTGCCGTTGATCCAACCGGTGGCTGGATCAAGCACGGCGTTTTGCGGGAGACCGGTCGCCTCGTAGGCCGTCGCGCCGGCGGCTTGGATCTTGTAGGAAAACTGGGCTTCGGCGGGATTCTCGACGTTATAGTAGATCTCGAGCCGCGTCGCACTCGTGATCACCGGAGTCGCCGCCATGATCGGATGCAGTCCGCCCACGAGCATCGAGGCGAGCACGCCCTGGGTGAACAACGTGCGGAGCGTCTTTACGCCGAAGGTCGCGGTGGAGGTTTGTGGTGAGCGCATACCCCATACTACGCAAAGCGCGTCGCGGGCTCGATGGGGTGATAGCCCCCCAACGCCCCGTTCCGCCGCGCTCCGGCGAATGGACTTCGAGGAATGAGGGGAACGCGGGGAACGCTTTCCCCCGCGTGATTACTAGATCCCCATGCCGCAAATGCAGACCCCTTCGCCACGGCCCCAGCGTTTTTCCCTGATCCGTTCCTTCGTCTTTGCGGATGTGCTGACGTTGGGAAACGGCTTTTGCGGCAGTGGCTCCGTGCTGGCGGCGATGCAGTATCTGATCACGGCGGAGGCGCGTTGGCTGGTCACGGCGATGCTGCTGCTGCCCATCGCGCTGGTGTTCGACTTTGCGGACGGACGGGTCGCGCGTTGGCGTCATCGGTCCTCCGCGTTGGGGGCCGATCTCGATTCACTGGCGGATGTGATTTCCTTCGGTCTCGCCCCGGCGGCGCTGGGCTTTGCGGTGGGGTTGCGGGGATCGCTGGACGTCGCGATCCTGCTCTATTTCGTGGCCTGCGGCATCAGTCGCCTCGCCCGTTTCAACGCCACGGCCGACGCGCTTTCCGATGAGAGCGGCAAAGTGAAATATTTCGAGGGCACCCCAATCCCAACGAGTGTGCTCATCGTGGCGGTGCTCGCGGTGCTGCATTTCCAAGGGCTGCTCGGGCGCAATCTCTGGCTCGGGAGCTGGAGCCCCGGTGGCTTGGTGCTGCACCCGCTCACGCTCCTTTATGCCGTGAGCGGGAGTGCCATGATCAGCACCCTGCGCGTGCCGAAGATTTGATGGAGGGCCTCGCGGGTCGAGTGACTGCGGTCACTCCAGCGTTCAGCGGGCGGCGGCAGGCGTCGCCAACGGTTGGCCCTTTTCTGCGAAATAACTGGAGACGACTTTGGCCGGAGTGGTGCCGGCGTTGCGGGCGGGGTGGATCGTGCCGGCCGGAATGAAGAAGGTTTCGCCTGTCTTGAAAACTTGGGCCGGCTTATCGTCGATTTCGAGTTGGACGGTGCCTTCGATCACGTAACCCGGTTCCTCGCCCGGATGGCTGTGCCGCGTGGCCGCACCACCGACGGCGAATTCGATCAACGCGATCACGCCGTGCCGGTCTGCGATGGAGAGGTCTTGGTCGAGGACGACTTTACGACTGAAACCCGTGGCGGGCTTTGGTGGCTCGGCTCCGAGCGCGTGGGGAACGGCTAAAGTGGCGGCGGCGGCGAGGACGAACGTGGTCCGTAGGATGCGGGTAATGTTTTTCATGATGGGTAGTGGCGGGTGCAGCCAAAGCCGCGCGACCGATGATCGCGCCCCATTTAACGGTGCGGTGACACGCGTCGCTAAGACGACCTCATCGCGCTCACGCGGGAGAAATTCACATCCAAGGCCTGCCGATCGCCGGAGCGTTCAGCGCCCTTCCAAGGCTTACTTGCCGGGTTTCTTCGGCGAGGCGGATACGGATTTGCGGCGCGCCGCGGACTTGGGTGGAGTCGAGTTTACAGCGACCGCGGGCGGTGGTGAGTCGAGCGGTTCGGACGTCAACTTCACGGAGACGGACATCGTTTGGAAAGCCGAGGAGGACCCGTAGTAGGAGCCAGTCACGGGCATCACGCCGCGCGGGTGGTTACTCAGGCCGGTGGCGACGTGGGCGGAGGTCGTCTCGGTGCCGAGCGTGGGGTCGTAGCCGCGCCAGCCGTGGCCGGGGAGGTAGATTTCTGCCCATGCGTGGGTCGAGGCGTAGCCGGCCTCGGCGGCGGAGCATTCGAGATAGCCACTCGCGAATCGCGCCGCGATGCCGAGGCTGCGCGCCGCATCGAGGAGGAGTGTCGCGAAATCACGACACGAGCCGACGCCCTTCTTGATCGTCTGCGCCGGTGTGAGCACGCCCTTTTCCTCGCGCCGCACGTAGCGGATCTGGTCGTGGACCGCGCGATTGAGACCACGCACGATCAGTTCCACGTCGTTGCGCGGTTTCGGGCTGTGTTCCCGCACCCACTGGCTGACGGCGGCGCCATCGGCGGGATACGACGGCTGTTGATAGGCGGCGACGACGGCGATCTCGAGCGGATCGTAAACGGGTGGCCACGGGGTGGGCGCGGTGTCGTGCGTGCGGTGGGAGTAGGGTGGGGTGCGGGTGACGAGCACGTTGCTGACGATGCGCAACTCCTTGCCGGTTTTCTCAAAATCGAGGGTGCCGATGGAGTTGCCGAAGACGTCGCGCGTCCAAGTGAGCGTGGCCGAGGGCGTCACCTGCACCTGCATGGATTCCACCCGCAGGTCGTGGCCCTCGCGCGGGCGCAGCACGAGGCGGTGCGGGCCGAAGCGCACTTTGCGCGTATAGGTGTAACGGGTTTCATGGACGATCCGGAGTTTCAAGCCGGACAGTGTGCGTGACGGGCGCGGTGCCGTCAAATGGTCGGAGGCGGGCGGCGCGTGGCTTGTGTGTCAGCGAGCGTCAGTCGAACGCGGCGAGGAACGTGATGAGGTTCGCGATGTGGTCGTCCACGGTGACGCCGAGGTGTTCGCAGCCGACCGTGATGGTCGCGCGGTCCACCTTGGCGGCGAAGGCGGTGTCTTTGACCTTCTTCTTGATCGAGCCGGCCTTCATCTCGCCGTAGCGCACGGGATTCATTTTTCGGTAGGCGTAGAAGATCCCGCACAACTCGTCGGTGGCGAGGAGCGCGGCGGCGAGCGGCGTGCGCGGCAGGGCCGAGTAACCGTTGTAGCCGTAGGCGTGGGCCTCGACGGCGTGGATCAACTCCTCGGGGTAACCCCAAACTCGGAACCATTGCAGCGATTCGCGCGGATGGATTTCGGGGTGTTTTTGAAAGTCGAGGTCGTGGAGCAGGCCGGTGATGAACCACAGGTGGGGATCGCCCTGAAAGCGGGCCGCATAGCCCTCCAGCGCTGCGGCGACCATGCGCGCGTGGTAGCGCTGGTAGTCGTCGGTGACGTGCAGTTCGAGGAGCTGGTTGGCTTCGTCTTTGGTCGGGAGTGGCATGGTGGGTAAATGCTTGGGCTGCGTTTTCTGGAAGTCGAATCAGGGAGGCGTTTACCGCCCTTGTCATCGACAGTTCCGTGCAGCCTAGTGCTCGTCATCATGGGTGCAGACTTTACGGACGAGGAAGAAAATCTCTTTAACAAAACCGGCGAAACCGTGCTGAAACGGCTGCGCAAGACGCGCAATCCGGCGGACCTGCTTTCGATTCTGCGGAGCGAGCACAAACGGTTCGATCTCGCCTACGCCACGGCGCCTGCTGCCGCCCGCGAATCCGTGGCCTGCCGCGCCGGCTGCGATGCCTGCTGTCACGTGCCGGTGGGCGTGCAGGCGCACGAGGTGCTCATCGCCGCCGAATACATCCAGACTCATTTTTCCGCCGAGGAACTCGAGGGCGTGATCACGCGGACGGCGGCGCATCGGGCGGCGTTTGCGGGGAAGAACAACCAGCAACGCTCGGAGTTGGTCGTGCCGTGTGCGCTGTTGCGGGCGGGCAGTTGCTCTATTTACCAGGCGCGGCCCGAGGCCTGTCGTTCCCACCACAGCCACAATGCGGCGGCCTGCGGGCAGAATCTCGAGTTTGGGCGGCAGGAGATCGACGTCTATGTCCCGGGGGTGCGCGGTCGCATGTTTGCGGTTATGCTG
>JANXLP010000284.1 GCA_025355125.1 Opitutaceae bacterium
GTTGCACGCTCGCGAGGTTCAGGTAGGTAGATGGGGCTGACATGCCACGGTCCACCCTGCACGGCAGCGCTCAGTTAGCCATTAAATATTGCCGGCCTTGCCCGAAAACACTTTAGCGGGCTTCAGCGGAATACCGTGCCCTTAAGCCCGATTGAAATCCCGCGGGCTCGGCACGCTTGTTACATCGTCGTGACATCAGCCCCATAAAATCAGTCCGACTTAGTTCATAGGCAAAATTCTATCTATACTTATGAAAAACTGGACCATCGGTAAACGGATCATCTTTGGCGGCGCGACCCTGCTCGCACTCCTTCTCCTCGCCGGAGCAATTGGCATCACCGCGCTCAATCACGTCGAGGATCTGGCAATTTCCCGCCTCCGGGACGAGGCCATCCCGGGCATTAATCATATGTCGGAAATCGCTAGTCGAGGGTTGCGCGCACACATCCGCGCCCTGCTGATCATCAATCCCGCCGAGAAACCAAAACTCGCTGAAAATCTCGCCATGATTGCTGAAAACGCCGCCAAAGCCACGGTCGCCATGGAAGCCTATGAAAAAGCGATTTCAGGAGGCGAGGACCGGCAAAATTTCGAAAAACTGAAGGCGGTTCGCACCACCTATGTGAACTCACGAAACAAGTTCTTGGACCTCGCGAAGGCGGGCAAAGTCAAGGAGGCCGAAGACGTTGCAGCCGGCGAAATGGAGCCGCTCTTCGGAGTTTATCGCGATCATACCCAAATGATGCTGAAGTGGAATCAGGATAGCGCTGTTCGCGCCACCAGCGAGGTCATCGGCATCGCCCACCAAGCCGTTTCCACGGCGTTCATCGCTTCTGGCGCGACCTTCCTCATCGCCTTGGTTCTCGGCTGGTTCATTGTCCGGAGCGTCAACCGCGCCCTGAGCGGGATCACCCGCTCGCTGGACGAATCGGCCCATCAGATATCGTCCGCCGCCGGCCACGTCTCGGCCAGCAGCCAGGCACTGGCCGAGGGCTCCAGCGAGCAGGCTGCGAGCCTCGAGGAGACGAGTTCCTCCCTCGAAGAACTCTCCTCCATGACCAAGCGTAACGCCGGCAGCGCCGCCACCGCCAAAGATCTCTCCGGCCAAACCCGCGCCGCCGCCGAGGCCGGCAACAACGACATGTCCGAAATGCGTCAGGCCATGGACGCCATCAAGACGTCCTCCGCCGACATCGGCAAAATCATCAAGACCATCGATGAGATCGCTTTCCAGACCAACATCCTCGCCCTCAACGCCGCCGTCGAAGCCGCCCGCGCCGGCGAGGCCGGCATGGGCTTCGCCGTCGTCGCCGAGGAAGTCCGTAACCTCGCCCAACGCTCCGCCGCCTCCGCCAAAGAGACCGCCTCCAAAATCGAGATCGCCATCCAGAACGGCGAAAACGGCGTGATCATCTCCGAGAAAGTCGCCCGATCCCTGAACGTGATTATGGATAAAGCCCGCCAAGTTGACTCCCTGATCGCTGAGATCGCCACCGCCTCGGACGAGCAGCGCCAGGGCATCGGTCAGATCAACTCCGCCGTCGGCGAGATGGACAAGGTCACCCAGTCCAACGCCAGCAGCGCCGAAGAAACCGCCGCCGCCGCCGAAGAACTCAACTCACAGTCCACGCTTCTTCGTGAAGCCGTCACGTCACTCAGCCACCTCGTTGAGGGTCGCACGTCTCGCCCCCTCACGGTGTCCGAACAAGCGCCACACAGCCTCACACCGAAAAAGCCTTTGGCTTCCTTCGCGCCCGCTCCTCAGCGGCGCTCGAATGCTTACGCTCAACCCAACCCCCGCCACTCCGCTCCCGCGCCGATCGCCGCCGGCACGGATGATAGCTTCTCTAACTTCTAAAATCCCCCCATGACCATGCTCCTCGAAACCAGCACCCTCGCTGGAAAATACCTCACCCTCGTCCTTGACCAGGAAGCCTATGGCGTCGCCGTCATCAAGGTCCGCGAGATCATCCGCATGCAAACCGTCACCCCGGTGCCACAAACGCCAGCCCACGTCAAAGGAGTCATCAATCTCCGCGGCCGCGTGATCCCCGTGCTCGATCTCCGTGTCCAGTTCGGCCTTCGCGCCGAATTCGGCGAGCGCACCTGCATCATCGTGGTGGAGGTCCCCTCCGCCACCGGTAAGGCCGGGCTCAAGGGACTCATCGTCGACTCCGTCGAGGAAGTGGTTTCCCTCACTGCTGCCGAGATTGAGCCCACACCCGAGTTCGGCGCCATCGTCGACACCTCCAGCATTCTCGGCATGGCCAAAGTGAAGGGGAAGGTTACGACCCTCCTCGATATCGACCGCGTAGCTACTTCCGACGGATTTTAATTTCTGCGCGCTGTGCGTTCAGCCGGCAAGAAGCGTCGGCGTCACTTCGGTTGTCTCATGGGTCAGCATATAGCCCATACCCGGCCGCGTAACGATCCAGCGCGGCTCATCGCTGTCGTCGCCGAGCTTTTTACGCAGGCGCCACATGTGCGTTTCCACCGTGCGGGTATTTGCCTCGGCGGCGTATCCCCACACCCCGGTCAGCAAATCTTTCCTGGCGACCGGCGTGCCCGCGTGTTGCGCCAACAACGTCAGCATCGCGAACTCCTTGCGCGTTAGCGCCACGGGCTCACCCCCGCAGAGGGCCTGCTTTTGCGCAAGGTTCACAACGGTGGAACCAAAACGCAGCACCCGCGGCGCCGGCACTTGGTCCCGACGCAGCAAGGCATTCACCCGTGCAATCAGCACGCGTAGGTTATAGGGCTTTGTGACGTAATCATCCGCGCCCGCTGTCAGGCCGCGCACCTGATGGTCTTCGTCGTCGTAGGACGTCAACATGAGCAACGGCTTTAGGTATCCACTCTGGCGAAGGTGCCCCGCCACCTCGTAGCCATCCATCCCCGGCATACACACATCGAGCACGACCATCGCGGGAGGCCGGCTTGCAACCATCTCCAACGCGCGGGCCCCGCAGTCGGCTTCGATCATGACATAGCCCGCCGCCGACAGCGCCTGCACCGCAATCGCGCGCGCGGCGTCAGCGTCATCTACTACGAGGATTCTGTGTTCATTCGGCATGGGGACGCGGTCAGATGATCGTCCCAAGCCCGGTCGTCTTAACGAAAAAAGCGTTCTCCGCGTGAAACCCGACCTCGGCTCCGCCAACCGACAACCACATCCAACGCTCAATCGCCGCATGACAGAGCCTATATCGTTCTTTGTGACTTTATCGTGATAAAGTCCGGGTGAATCTGGGCCGATCTGCCAGCCAGCGACTTTTCACCAACGTGGATCCACCCGCCAAAGATCACCGCTTCGACACCCATCGGGACACACCACGCCCGAGGTTTATCCCGGTCGACCCCGTCAGCATCTCAGAGGGCGTCTAAAAAGGTCTCCGATCTGGTCCGTCGCGGCATGGGCGTCCCGCCCATGTTCCGAACCCACGGGCGGGACGCCCGTGCCACTTTCGATCCGCCGCAGGCAACCCTACCTTTTTAGACGCCCTCTCAGCACCATGATCGCTCCAAATCCATTCACCCTGCCGCGAGTCCTCAAAGTCGCCGACGGCCTGCCCTCCGCGCCCAAGGTGCTCGCCGAGCTGACCGCCCTGATCAAAGACCCCAACAACGGGCTCGATGCCGTTAGTGCCCTGCTGCGCCTCGACGCCGGTTTGACCGTGCGCGTCATGCGCATCGCCAACGGCGTGGTTTACAACAAAGGCGATTCCGTCACCTCGCTGGAGGAAGCCCTCGCCCGCGTGGGCTTCAACGAAGTTTTCCGCCTCGCCGGCATGGCTTCCGTCGCCCAGTTGGTGAATTTCCAACTGCAATTCTACCAAGTCGGGGCGGCGCGTTTGCGCGAGAATGCGCTCTTCGTGGCCCTGCTGATGAAGGAGCTCGCCCCGTTCGCCGGTCTCGATTCCCGCGCCGGCGAGGCCGGAATGGGTTTCGCCGTCGTCGCCGAGGAAGTCCGCGCCCTCGCCTAACGCTCCGCCACCGCCGCCCGCGAAACCGGCGAGAAAATCGGCGACTCCGTCCAACGCAGCGAAAACGGCGCCCAGATTTCCGGCCGCGTCGCCCTCCACTTCGCCGAGATCGTGGAAAAAGCCCGCCGCGTCGATCACCTCATCGGCGAGATCGCCACCGCCTCCCGCGAGCAGACCGAGGGCATCGCCCAGGTGAACATCGCCGTCTCCGCCATGGACAAAATCACCCAATCCAACGCCGCCGGTGCCGAAGAATCCGCCGCCGGCGCCAACCAACTCGACGCGCTCTCCGGTTCCCTCTCCGGCGTCGTCGGCCAACTTCTCGTCGTCGTCGGCGGCCAGCGCGCCACCGATCCCCTCGGCATCACCGGCGATCCCCTCCCCGCCGGCCAACGCCACACCGACCGCGTCCTCACCGCCGCCTGATCGGCCCTGCGTTACGCGGAGCTACAACCCGGGCTCACCCAGCTCGCGCCCCACCCCAGACGCCCGCCAACACCGGCGCGCTCAATGTTTCCGGCGCCAGCGCATAACCGAGCCCGTGCCGCGTGCGAATCCATCGCGGCTCCTCTCCGTCGTCGCCCAGTTTTTTCCGCAAACGCCACATGTGTGTGTCGACCGTGCGGGTGTTGGGTTCCGAAGTATAACCCCACACGTTCGCCAGCATATCCGCTCGTGAGACGGGCTCACCCACATGCTTGGCCAAAAGGTTCAACAGGGCGTATTACGTGCATGTCAGTTCCACGGGCTCGCCGTGGCAGTGCGCCGCTTTCAATCGGAGATCGACGACCGTCTCACCGAAACGCAGCGACCACACCGCCATCCGGGGCGGACCCCGTCGCAACAGCGCATGCACACGCGCCAACAGCACACGCGATTCAAAGGGTTTCGCGATGTAGTCGTCCGCGCCCACTGCCAATCCTTGGACGATGTGCTCCGTATCGTCATAGGAAGTCAGCATCATCACCGGATGCCGGTAGCCGCGGCAGCGAAGTTCCCGGGCGACTTCAAAGCCATTGAGTCCGGGCATGTTGACGTCGAGCAACACCATCGAAGGTGGCGATTCCTCCACGTTCTCGAGCGCCTCCCCTCCCGACGCCGCCTCCGTCACATGGTAGCCGGCGCCCGTCAAAACCTGCGCCGCGACGCGTCGGGCAATTTCACTGTCATCCACCACCAGTATCTGCGCTGCGGCCGGTCTATCCGGGGAGATATACATACACCTACATCGGCCACAAAGGGACTGACTTTAGACGAAAGCACCACGCTCCACCCCCAGCCCGCCGCCCCGCCCGCGAGCACGACCCAGCCGAGCCCCACGCGCCCCCACTGGAGCGCCGCAAACGCCGCCACGCTCGCCCCGATCACAAACCAATCCACACCCCCGCTCCACCCCGCCGGCCACACCGTGTGCCCCGCGAACCACACCGCGAGGTTCAGGATCACGCCCACCACCGCCGCCGTCACCGCCGCCAGCGCCGCGCTCAGCCGCGCATTGTCCCGCAGCCGCTCCACGTAGGGCGCCCCCACGAGGATAAACAAATACGTCGGCACGAACGTCACCCACGTCGTCATCGCCGCCCCCAACGTCGCCGCGCCCAGCGGTGACCACGCGCCCGGCTGCTGCCACCCCGCGACAAATCCCACGAACTGCAGCACCAGAATCAGCGGGCCCGGCGGCGTCTCCGCAAACGCCAGCCCGTCCAACATCTGTGTCGCGCTCACCCACCGGTAGTTTTCCACCGCCTGCTGCCCCACATAGGGCAACACCGCGTAGGCCCCGCCAAAAGTCACCACCGCCGCCTTGCTGAAAAAAAATCCCAGCCGCGCATACAACCCGTCCCACCCCTGCAAAAATCCCGCCGCCACCACCGGCGCAAACCACAGCGCCATGCCGATCACCGCGATCCGTCCCGAGGTAGGGCGCATTATCCCTAACGCGCCGTCCGCCCCGCCCGCGTCCATCTCCGTCTTCACCCCAAACGCCGCCGGCCAGATCCGCCCGCCGAAAAACCCCACCGCCAGCGCCCCCAGCACCACCGCAGGAAAGGGCGCCCTCAACCCCGCCAGCGCCAAAAAAGCCGCCGCCGCCAGCCCCCACGCCACGGGCGTTTTCAACGCCTTGCGCCCCACCCGCAGCACCGCCGCAAACACGATCGCCAGCACCGCCG
>JANXLP010000299.1 GCA_025355125.1 Opitutaceae bacterium
GCGTTGGGGAAACTCTGGTCGTAGATGAAGGCGTCGGCGACGAGGACAATGCGGTTGCCGTCGATCACGGGTGGGCCCTGCAGGAGCATCTCGATGCCGATGCGGGCCAACGAGCTGCGCTCGGTGAACTTGAGGTCGGCGAGGAGGGGCTTGAGGGTTTCGAATTCGGCGGGGTTGCGCGGCCAGAAGGCGAGGGTGAGGGTGGCGGAGCGGTCGTCCTTGTTCTTAACGGTGAGGATCTGGCCGTCCTGGCTGGTCCAAAATTGATCGGGAGTCATGGTTGGGAGGGGAAACATGGCGGTGGGCGAAGGGGGACACAAGCGGGGAGTAATTGGTTGCATTCGGCGCGGCGCACAGGCACATCAAAAAGTTTTACGGCACAAACCAGCCGCCTCCGTTTCCATTCAAGGCACTCCTATAACCCACAAATGAAACTCAAGTCCGCTCTCTCACTCTCCCTGCTCGCGCTCGGCACCGCCGCCGCGATCCAAGCCCAGGAGGTTAAGCTCAACATTCCCGGCCAGCCCGCCGCTCCCGCCGCCGCCGCACCTGCGGCCGCTCCCGCCGCCCCGGTGTTCACCGAGGCCCAGCTCGTCGAGGAGTTTGGCTGGTTCATGGGCAAGCGCGTCGGTCTTTCCGAGCTCGGGTTCAGCGCGGCTGAAATCCAGGCGCTGCTCAAGGGCATGGGCACCGCGATCGCGGGCAAAGATTCTCCTTACGATCTCCCCAAGATCGGTCCCGCGATGGACGAGTTCATGAAGAAGAAGCAGGACGCCTACATGGCGAAACTGAAGACGGAAGGCATGAAGCAGAGCGCGGACTACTTCGCCAAGCTGAAGGAAAACAAGGCCATCGTCGAACTCCCGAGCGGCCTCCGCTACGAGATCGTGAAGCAGGGTGACGGCGCGGCTCCCAAGCCCTCCGAGACCGTTAAGGTTCACTATACCGGCACGCTCATCGACGGCACCGTGTTCGACAGCTCCGTGCAGCGCAACGAGCCGGCCGAGTTCCAACTCGACCAAGTCATCCCCGGCTGGACCGAGGGTCTGCAGAAGCTCAATAAGGGCGGCAAGATCAAGCTCTACGTCCCACCACAGCTCGCCTACGGCGACGACGCGCGCGGCAACATCCCGCCTTCCTCGACCCTGATCTTCGAGATCGACCTGCTCGACATCAAGGCCAGCGCCCTGGCTCCGGCAATGCCGGCTGCAATGCCGGTGCCAACGCCAGCGACCAAGTAAAGTAAGCGGATCGCTTTCCGGTTTTTTAAACTTAGCCCGCCGCGGAAATCGCGGCGGGCTTTTTTGTGGACGCGGATAACATGGCGAGAGACGGATCGGTTGAGGTCGCGCCGCAGACGGGGGCCGGTGATCTATTTCTTCTCAGCGGTGGGTGTCGCGGGTGGTGGTTGAGACGGCGGCGTGAGATCGGCGAGGGCGGTGATCCAGGCGGCGGATTGATCGGAGGCGTGGGCGGATTGGGCGGCGGTGATGGCGTGGGGGAGCCACGTGAGGCGGAGTTCGGTGGTGAGGTTCTTGGTGGCGAAGAGCGCGCGGTAGATGTCGATGGCCTGGGCGGGGCGTCCGGCGGTGGCGAGGAGTTGCGCGGCGGCATCGGCGAGGGCCCATTCGTCGGGTTGATAAGACGCGAGGAGGGAGGCGAAGCCGAGGGCTTGGGCGGCGCCGGTGAGATCGCCGGCGGTGTGGAGGTGTTGAGCGAGGGCATAGCCGACGGCGAGGCTCGGCGCGATGCCTTGGGTCTTGCTGGCGAGCGCGAGGGCCTCGGTGGTTTGGTGGACGGCTTCGAGTTGATGTATGCGACGCAGCGTCGCGTAGCCAGCGAGGGAGGGCGGGAGGGTGGCGAGGTGGTTGATCTGGTCTTCGAGTGAGACGGCGAACGGGCGGTAGAGCGGGTCGCCGATGAGGATGGCCTGCCAACTGAGCGCGGGCAGCGCGTAGTAGGCTGCGTCTACGAGGGTGGCGCCGCGCGCGAGGGCTTTTAGGAAGAGTTGCGGCTGGTGCGTGAGTTCGAGGTAGGGCTCGGAGACGTTGCCCATGGTAGCGGTGACGCCGCGCGCGAGGAGTGGGCCGACCCAGCCGGCGGTGGTGGAGCGCAGGGTCTGCGCGGAGTAGCTGTGGATGTGCAGGGCGATCGCGCCGGGCGGAAAACGGAATTCAGGCGGTGCGAAGGGGCCGTTGAGGTTGCCGGCATACCAGCCGAAGTAGAGCGCGGGCGCGTCGATGCGCGCGGTGGCGGGCAGGGTGGTGGGGGCGCGATCGACGGTGAGATCGAAGCCGAGGTCCGCGAGTTGGGTGGCGGTGGCGTTGAGCCAGCGGTCGCCGGAGGGGTGGATGCCACCGATGTCCACGTAGGCGCGACCGAGGAGGCCGGTGCGCTCGGCGGCGAGGGCCTGATCGACGAGGGCGTTGGCGGCTTCGAAGGTGGGGGCGTCGAGGCGGGAGATTTTTACGATCTGGGATTTTTCGTGGTCGGTGGGCGCGTTGTTTTGGAAAAGGGGATTGGGGATAAAGGCGTTGATGAGATACGGGCCGGCGGCGACGAGGCTGAGTTCGGAATCGACGGCACTTTCGTTGGTGCGGAACTCGGCGCGTTTGGTAAACGGCAGGGCATCGGCGGCGAGGGCAGGGTCGTGGGCGATGCGCAGGGGGACACCGCGGCAGATGATGAGGGCGGTGATGCGATGGCCGAGGGGCGCGTATTTCATGCGGCCGGCGGGATCGGTGAGCGTCATGGGAATGGCGTCGATCCAGTGGCGGCGGATGAGTTCGGCTTGGAGCGGTTGCCACAGCGTGACGACGAACTCGGGCCAGGTGATCGTTTCGCCGAGGGGGAGCGGCAGCGAAATGATGTTGGCGACGGGGACGTGGCGGGCCTCGGCGTAGTGCTGGGCGATGCGGAGGGAGTCGGGGTCGCCGGTGTTGGCGAGGAGGATGATGCCGTCTTCGGGTCGGAGCGTGGCGGCGGCGCGGGCCGGCGGTGAGAGCGCGAGAGCGAGGGCGGTAGTGAAGATGAGTGCGAGGACGCCGATGAGGGGAAACGTCGGGCGACGGGGCAGGGCCTGCGCGGGCGTCCGGTTGAAAATCACGACGCCAAATCAAAATGCGTGCGGGTGCGCGGTCGAGGGCGGAGTGTGCAGCGGGTGAGGCAACGTGATCACGGACGCGCGCGGCGTTTGGCGGGTGGGACGATGCCGATGCGCGGGTCGCGGCGTTTGGCCAGCGCGACGAGACGTTGACCGATGCGCTCGAAGGCGTCGGCGGTCTCGGGGAGGTAGAGCCATTTGGAGAGAATGGGGTGTGGAGCGAGCGCGGGGAATTCAGCGAGCAGGGCGGGCTGGTGCACGCGTGAAGTGCAGATGAGGATGCCTCGCCATGGTTCAGTTTTCGCGGAGAAGCAGAAGATGAGTTTGCCTTCGAGATAGACGGCTTTGGTGCCGAACATTGCGCGCAGGACGAAGGACGGGGCGGTCTCCAGTGGCTCCCACAGCCACGCATAGGGATGCACGGGCTTGGGCTGGCCGAATTTGGATTCGCGGAGCGACGGCATGAACGTGATGGCAAGTCAGCCGGCTTTCCTCATGCGTTCGACGGGCATGGTGGCGCCGTTGGGGAGGGCGATCTCGAAGCGCTCTACGCTGACGTAGGAGAATGTCGCGTAGAGCGGGACGCCGGGAAGGGTAGCGACGATTTCTATGGTTTTGAAACCCGCGGTGGTGGCGCCGGCTTCGGAGAGTTCCATGATGCGACGGCCGATGCCGCGGCGGGCGTAGTCGGGATGCACGAAGAAGGCGCGGATCATCGCGGGCTCGGTGGCGGGATCGCGCAACGGGTCGGGCGCGGTCTTGGTGCGGTCGCCGCCGTAAAGGGTCTTTCTTTGGCTCCAGCCGCCGCAGCCGACGAGTTGGTTGTCCGCTTCGGCGACGAAGTAAGTGCCGTCGCGGATGAGTTGGCTATCAACGCCGAAGACGGTGCCGATGGCGCCCTCGATCTGCGCGGCGGTGTAGTGCCCGGTCTGGAGTTGGCGGGCGGAGAGCGGGATCAGTTCCTCGAGGGCGGGAATGTCGGCGAGGGAGGCGAGTCGGTAGGTGGGCGACATCGGAAACGCGAAATTGCGGAGGAGTGTTCGCGGGGCGTGGGCGGGTTGTCGAGCTGATGGCGGAGCGAGCGTTGCGCAGGCTTCCCATGCTTCCTTTTCTATGCATGGTTAACGCAATGCAGGAACCGATAAACGATGGATTCGTGCTGCGGCGTTGGCTGGGTTGGATCGTGCTGGGAGTGGGGCTGGCGGGATGGTTGGCGGGGGTGCTCTGGGTCGCGGCGAGCGGGCCGCAGGTGGACCGGACGCGGGTTTACCGGATCGGCTACGGGAATGATGCGCCCTTGCATTTCAAGGGGGCGGACGGCGGACCGACGGGACTAGCGGTGGATCTGGTGCGGGAAGCCGCGCGCAGAAAGGGTATCCAATTGGAGTGGAAGCTGGGCTCGGGCTTCAACCAAAGCGCGATGGATCTGTGGGTGTTGCACGCGATCACGCCCGAACGGCGGAAAGGGGCGCACCTCACGGAGGCGTATCTTCAGACGGAGAGTTGCTTCATCGTCCTGTCCGAGAGCCCCGCCAAAGACGCCCGTGATCTGCAAACGGCGCGGATCAGCCTCATCGGTTCGCAGGTGCAGCGCGCCCTGCTTGGGCAGTTTTTTCCGGGCGCGACGCAGTTGCCGGTGGGTGGGAATGCGGAGGCGCTGGAGGCGCTCACGACGGGGCGGGCGGATGCGGTCTTCATGAACCAATACGCGGTGCTCGCCACGCTGCTGCGCGGAGGGCCGCGGCCGGCGTTCCGCGTGCTGCCCGCGCCGGTGCCGAAGGTGCAACTGGGGCTGGCCTCGACCTTCGCGCACGCGGCGGTGGCGGACACGTTGCGCGAGGCGCTGCAGGCTATGGCTGAGGATGGCGGCGTGACGCCGATCATCAAGCGCTGGGCGTTTTTCCCGCGGCCGACGACGGATGTGATCGGTGAGCTTGCGGCGGCCGAGCGGCGCATCCGCTGGCTGGTGGCCGGCGTGATCGGCCTGGCCGTGCTGTTGGTCGTGTTGTGGTGGTTTATTCTGTTGGCGCGGAGCCACGCCGCGCAACGCCTGCGGACCGAGAATCTGCTGCGACAGGTGGCGGATCGGGTGCCGGGGATGGTTTACCAATTCCGGCTGAACGCCGACGGCTCGTCGTGTTTCCCCTATGCGAGCGACGCGATCCGTCAGATCTACCGGGTGAATCCCGAGGACGTGCGCGATAGCACGGCCGGGTTCATGGAGGTGCTGCATCCGGAAGATGCTGCGGCGGTGGGCGCCTCGATCCAGAAATCAGCGCTGCAGTTGTCGCCGTGGAACCACGAGTATCGCGTGCAGTTTGCCGACGGCGCGGTGCGCTGGCTGCTCGGCAATGCGCTCCCGCAACGCGAGCCGGACGGGGCGACGCTGTGGCATGGGTTCATCACGGACATCACCGAGCGCAAGGCGGCGGACGCGGCGGTGGCGGGGTTTGAGCGGAAGATCCGGGAGACGCAGAAGCTCGAGAGCCTCGGCGTGCTCGCGGGCGGGATCGCGCACGATTTCAACAACATCCTCACGGGCGTGCTGGGCAACGCGAGTCTGGCCAGTCTCGAACTGCCGGCCGGGGCGCCGGCGCAGAGTTATCTGGAGTCGATCCGGCTCGGCGCGTTGCGCGCGGCCGATCTCTGCAAGCAGATGCTGGCCTACTCGGGGAAGGGGCGCTTTGTCGTGAAGAAGCTTTCGCTGAACACGCTGGTGGAAGAGACGACGCAGTTGCTCCGGCTCTCGATCAGCAAGCAGGCGGTGTTGCGTTTCAATCTCCAGGCCGATCTCCCGCTGATCGAAGCCGATGGCACGCAGATGCGACAGGTCATCATGAATCTGGTGATCAATTCATCGGAGGCGATCGGGGCCAAGAGCGGCGTGATCGGCCTTAGCACCGGGCTCGCGCGGGGGGACCGCGAGTATCTGGGGAACATGATTCTGGCGCCGGAGCTGCCGCCGGGTGATTACGTCTACCTTGAGGTGAGCGACACCGGCAGCGGGATGAGTGCGGAAACGCGGAGCAAGATTTTCGAGCCGTTCTACACGACGAAGTTTACCGGGCGCGGGTTGGGGCTGGCGGCGGTGCTGGGCATCGTGCGCGGGCACGGCGGCGCGCTGAAGGTGTATTCCGAGGTGGGGCGCGGGACGACGTTCAAGCTGCTGTTTCCGTGTGTCGTTGGCGGTGCGGAGACGGAGGGCGGCCGGCCGGCGGTGCCGACCCCGTGGCGGGCGCGGGGCACGGTGCTCGTGGTGGACGACGAAGAAACGGTGCGCAGCACGGCGACGTTGATGCTGCGGAAAATGGGCTTCGACGTGATGCTCGCCACGGACGGCCTCGAAGCGGTGCGGATTTTTTCGGAGAAGCCGACAGCCTACGCGCTCGTGCTGATGGACCTCACGATGCCGCACCTCGACGGGCGCGAGGCGTATGCCGAACTGCGGCGGGTGCGCGCAGGGGTGCGTGTGGTGATGATGAGCGGTTTCAACGAGCGCGAAGTGATCGACCAATTTGCCGGTGAGGGGCCGGCGGGGTTTGTGCAGAAGCCGTTTTTATTTGAGACGTTGAATGATGCGGTGCGGCGGGCGTTGGGGGGGTAATAGGGGAGCGATGGGTGAGCTGTAACGAGGAGCGAAAAGACGGGGCCGAGGGCGGCGATCGTGTGAGTGTGGCGCCCAGAGGCGCGGGAGGGGCATGGGACGAGTGGCTTGGTGATTCGAACCGGCAGGAAGGATGCCCGTGCGCCGAAGACGAGGCGGTGCGACTGCTCGATGTGCTCCGGTGTCTATCGCCCGAACTGATGGAGAAAGAGGTCTGGATGCAGGTCGTCGCCTACAACGTGATTCGCGCCCTGATGTGCGGGGCCGCCAAAGTTCACCGCGTCGAGGTGGACCGGCACAGCTTCAAAGGCGCCGTCGACACGCTGCGTCCGTGGACCCCGCTGCTGGCGCCGGCGCTGTTTGTCACGTGCGTCGCCCGCCGGGAGCTGCTGCGCGTCATCGCCGCCGATCTGGTGCCCCTCAGGTCCGACCGCTCCGAACCTCGCGCCCGAAAACGCCGGCCCAAAGGCTACCAATTGCTCACCAAACCCCGCCGTCTCATGCTCGTTTCCCTGTCTCGAAATCTAAAATAACAGCCCTTAACTTAGCGCCATTCGGGGCTGACCCCGTCGGCCGGCCCCTTCTTGTGATTGGGACTTTAGTCCGCCCGTGGCGCGAGGCTGTTTGTAGCGTGATCGGGCCACTCGCTGGCGCTCGCAGCTACGATAAAAAACAACGGACGCCGGTAGAAGGGCGCTGCGCGCGCAGGAGTAAGGGGCTGGATTGCCGCGTCGCTGCGCTGCTCGTAATGACGGTGCCGAGGTGGGGGCGCTGTGCACAGGAATTGGAGTGATGGATTGCCGCGTCGCGGTGCTCCTCGCAATGACGGCGCTAAGATAAGGGCGCGTTGCCTACGTGGCGGGGAGGGGCGGGTCGGAGACCGCGGCCTACTTTTGGAGGCGAGTGGTGACCGTGCGGATGGCGTGGGCGACTTTGGCGATGTAGGTGTCGGACATCGCTTCGTTGAGGGGGAGGACGACGCCGTCGGTGAGGATGGACTCGGCGTTCGGGCAGTTGACCTCGCGGTAGTCCATTTTAGTGAGGCCGGCGTCGCGGACGGGCCAGGCGCCGCCGAAGAAATTGTGGTTTTGGAAGACACGGTAGCGGTAGACGGGTGTGGGGATGTAGCCGGCGGTGGCGGTGGCGCCTTCGGCGCGGAGGGCTTCCACCCACGCGGCGCGGGGGCAGCCGAGGCGGGCGAGGTCGAGGCGGAGGAAATAAAACCAGTAGCTGTGAGTGTTGCCGGGGGTGACGCGGGGCGGGATGACGCCGGGGAGATCGGCGAGGAGGGAGGTGAGGAGTTGGCCGGCGTGGTGGCGGCGGGCGACGATAGCGGTGAGGCGGGTGAGTTGCGCGGCGGCGACGGCGGCCTGGGGCTCGCTCATGCGGTAGTTGGGCGCGAGGTCGGCGGGGTCGCGGAGGCCGGGCACGGTGCGGTCGTAGTGCTTATCGCCCCACGGGGTGAGCGTGGGGCCGAGGTCGGCGCGGCACGTGGCGACGATGCCGCCGTCGCCGCAGCTGAGGTGTTTGTAGTCGTTGAAGGAGTAGCAGGCGAGGTCGGCGGCGAGGCCGACGGGGCGGCCTTGGTGGAGGGCGCCCCACGCTTGCGCGCAGTCCTCGATGAGGGCGACGCCGTGCTCGCGGGCGAGGGCGGCGAGCGCGGTGGTGTCGGCAGGGTTGCCGGCAAGGTGCACGGGCATGATCGCGCGCGTGCGAGAAGTAATCGCGCGGCGGACGGCGGCGGGGTCGAGGTTGTAGGTGTGCGGATCGACGTCGGCGAAGACGGGCACGCCCTGCTGGTAGAGGATGCCGATGACGGAGCCCATATCGGTGATGGGCGGGACGATGACTTCATCGCCGGGGCGGAGGCGGAGGGCGGCGACGGCGACGTGGAGCGCGGCGGAGCCGGAGGAGGTGGCGAAGAGATGGGCGAACGGGTAGTGGCGGCGGAATTCTGTGGCGAGGGCGGCGGTCTGCGGGCCGTGCCAATAGAAGAGAGAATCTTGGTCCACCATCGCGGTGAGGCGGGCGAGTTCGGGCGCACCCCAGCGGCGGGGGCGGGGGAGGGGTTCATCGACGATGGGCATGAGGGCGGAGGGAGTCGGAAGCTGAGAGCTGAGAGTTGAGAAAGAGGAGTTCGGATTCGGAGGTGGCCCACGGAACACACGGAATACACGGAAAATCAGAGGAAGGATGAAGGGAGGACGGAATCTGGAACTCAGGGAATCAGGAAACGGAATGGAGTAGGAATCGGAGTTGGGCCCACGGAACACACGGAATACACGGAAAAATCGGAGGAAGGATGAAAGGAGGAAGGAATCTGGAACGCAGGAAATCTGGAAACGGAAGGTGCCCGCGAAAGGCGCGAAAGGACGCGAAAATCGGAGAGATTGAAGATGAGATTTTAGCGTAATTCGCGTGTTTCGTGGGCAACGGATCGGAAGATTTAGTCGGGCAGGTCGAAGAGGCGGGCGGCGTTTTCGGAGCCGATCAGGGCGGCGGATTTCTTTGAGATTTGGGCGAGGCGGAGTTTGTCCACTTGGGCGCGGGCTTCGAAGAGGGGGGCGTTGGTGCCGAGGAGGAGGCGCCGCGCCGGGATTTTTTTGGTGAGGATTGCGAGGGTGCGCAGCCACTCGGCGAAGGCGATGTCGGCGGAGAAATTTTCGTGGCTCGCGGCGAGGGTTTCGATCTCGGGCTTGGAGAGGCCGGTGCAGACGACGTGAGTTTTCGGGAAGCGGGCGAGGAAGGCGGAGACTGACTTGGCGGGGAGACCTTTGACGTTGAGCGCGAAGTAGCGGTGGCGCTCGTCTTCGAGGCGCGTCTGGAGAATCAGGCGGAGACCGGCGGCTTCGACGGCGGCGACGAAGTCGGCGAGGGCGGGGAGGCGGAGCGTGTAGTTGTGGTAGGCGGGGAGAATTTTAACGGCGCGGATGGGCGCGGCGGCGAGGCAGGTGGCGAGATCTTCGCGCCACGTGGCGAGGGCGGGATTGATGATCGGGACGGGCAGCAACTCGGGAGTGCGGCGGACGGCGGTGAAAAGCGCGCGGTTGGCCGACATGGGGTCGGGCAGGAAGACGGCGCCGAGATGCGAGACGAGGGCGCGGTCGATGCCGTTGGCTTTGAGGTGAGCGACGAGCTGGGGCGCACTGCGCTCGGGGAGCGGCGCGAAGGGCCAGGGGCCGAGGGCGGCGTTGACGTCGGTGAACATGGGGGGTGAGCGGAGGGGAATAGGAATCTGGAACTCAGGGAATCAGGAAACGGAATGGCGGTTGGGAGGAATCGGATTTGGGGCGCACGGAACACACGGACTACACGGAAAATCAGAAGCGCGGAAAAGTGGTTTGAAATGACGAGGGTCGCGAAGAGGTGAAAGAGGGTGGAGGGAAGTTGGGCCCGCGAAACTCGCGAAAGGACGCGAAAAATCGGTGAGGGCTGACGGGAATTTTTGCGTGATTCGCGTGTTTCGCGGGGAACTCGTCGGAGAATCTACTTGGCGAGGCGGAAGAGTTTGGCGGCGTTGTCGTGGAGGATCAGGCGCTGTTGGGCGAGGGAGAGGCGGGAGCCGAGGATGCGGCCGACGGTGACGCTCGTCTCGCGGATCGGAAGATCGGAGCCGTAGAGGATGCGCCCGGCGCCGAGGTGCGCGACGGCGTAGTCGAGAATCTCGGCTTCGGGGAAGGCACCGGAGGTGTCGATGAAGAGATTGGGCAGGCCGACGGCTTCAAGGACGCCGCGGTAGCCGCAGCCGGTGAGGTGCGCCATGATGATGGGGACATCGGGATGGCGGCGGGCGAGGAGGGCGGTGTCGGCGGGATCGCTGTGGTAGCGGCGTTGGTGGATGTTGGTCTGGCTCCAGGTGTGTTGGAGGACGACGAGGCCCCAGCGGCGGGCGGCGGCCATGACGGGGGTCATGCAGGCGTCGCGGGCGTTGTTGGAGATTTCCAATTTGATGCCGCGGAAGCCGTGCTGGGTGACGCAGCGTTCGACTTCGCGCTCAACGGCGAGGGCACCGAGCGTGGGATTCAGGCAGCAGAAGCCGATGAAGTAGTCAGGATACCATTTAGTGAAGAGGGCGGTCTCGTCGTTGATGCGGCGGCATTGGGCGGCGGTGGGGAGGCGGCCGTGGACGAGGACATCGCCCAGCGCGACCATGCGCGCGATGCCATGGGCGCGGCCGTGGGCGACGAGACGGCGGGCATCGGCGGGCGTGGCGCCGGCGTGCATGAAGACCGGGTGCGTGTGGACGTCGAAGATGCGCATGAATGAAATTTCGCGGCGATTGCGCTGGGCTTTTCCGGGGGGCGCGATGGAAAACAGGGGCGTAATCGCGACCGTCGTCCATTCCTATTCTCACGAAATTTCATGTCCACCCCTCCGCTTAACGACGATCAGATCGAAGCCCTACTTTCGGCGCCTACGCCGGGCGCTATCGCCGCGGTGCGCGCGCTCGACGGCGACTACATGGTGCTGGGCGTGGGTGGCAAAATGGGGACGACGATGGCGTTGATGCTGAGACGCGCGCTGGACGCGGCGGGGAAGACGGCGACGAAGGTTTATGGCGTGTCGCGGTTCAGCCGGCCGGAGGCGATGGAGGCGCTGCGCCGCGGGGGCGTGGAGCCGATCGCGTGTGATCTCGCGGACGCGGCGCAGGTGGCGAAGCTGCCGGTGGTCGCGAATGTGGAGTATCTCGCGGGGCAAAAATTTGGCACGGACAGCGCGCCGGGCGAGACGTGGATTCAGAACACCTACGTGCCGGCGCTGGTGGCGGAGCATTTCAGGGCCTCGCGGATCGTGGTGTTTTCGACGGGGTGCGTTTATCCTTTTGTGCCGGTCACGGGACCGGGAGCAAACGAGGCGACGCCGGTGGCGTTTCTCGGCGAATACGCGAGCACGTGCGTGGGGCGCGAGCGGGTGTTTGGACACTTCGCGAAAAAATACGGCACGCGGCAACTGCTCTACCGGCTGAACTACGCGGTCGAGCTGCGCTATGGGGTGCTCGTGGACGTGGGCACGGCGGTGCTGAACGGCGCGCCGGTGGATATCACGATGGGCGCGTTTAACCTGATCTGGCAGGGCGACGCGTGCGCGCGGGCGATCCAGTGTCTGGCGCACACGGCAAATCCGCCGAAGGCGCTCAACATCACGGGGGCGGAGAAGATTTCGATCCGGGAAGTCGCGGAGAAGTTTGGGGAGATTTTTGGCAAGGCGCCGGTGCTGACGGGCGCGCCGGCGGCGCAGGCGTGGTTGGCGGATGCGAGCGAGTCGCTGCGGTTGTTTGGGCCGACCACGAAGTCGCTGGATGAACTGATCGCGCAGGTGGCGGCGCATCTGAGCGCGGGCGGACGGTTGTTGGGGAAGCCGACGCATTTCGAGAGTCGCGATGGGAAATTTTAACGGATTTCGCGGATGAACACGGATGCGGATCGGAAGTGGTCTCCACGAAACACGCTAAAGACACGAAAGTCGGAGGGGGAGGACGAGGGCGGCGCTCTGCGCCAGCGGGAGAGTGCTGGATCGCCGCGTCGCTGCGCTCCGCGCGATGACGGGTTGTTGAGGAAGGAATTAATTTTATGAAGATCTCGGAAATTCGGACTCACCTGCTCGAAGGACACGCGATCCCGGCGCAGCCGCTGGCGCTGGATGCGCTGCGGAAATTTTCGGAGCGGCATCAGCGGGCGATTACGCGCTACTACATGGCTTCCGGCGTGGGCGGGCTCGCGGTGGGCGTGCATTCGACGCAGTTTGAAATTCGCGAGCCTCAGCACGGCCTCTTCAAGCCGGTGCTAGAATTGGCGGCGCGGACGATCGACGAAGAACTCAAAAAAGCGCCGCGGCCTTTTATCAAGATCGCGGGCATTTGTGGGCGGACGGAGCAGGCGGTGGGCGAGGCGCAGCTGGCGCTCAGCTATGGCTATCAGGCGGGGTTGTTGAGTTTGTCGGCTTACAAGAACGACACCGAAGAGGAGATGATTGCGCACTGCCAGCGGGTGGCGGCGGTGATTCCGGTGGTGGGATTTTATCTGCAACCGGCGGCGGGCGGGCGGTTGCTGGGGTATTCATTCTGGCGGCGGTTTGCGGAGATTCCGAACGTGGTCGCGATCAAGATCGCGCCGTTCAACCGCTATCAGACGATCGATGTGGTGCGCGCGGTGGCCGAGGCGGGTCGCGACGATATCGCGATCTACACGGGCAACGATGATAGCATCGTGGTCGATCTGTTTACGCCGTTCACGTTCGATGTGGGCGGGAATAAAATCACGCGCCGGATCGTGGGCGGGCTGCTCGGACACTGGGGCGTGTGGACGAGCAAGTCGGTGCAGTTGCTGAACGACATCAAGCGCGCGCGGCAGAGTGCGACGCTCGACGTGAAGTGGCTGGAGACGAGCATCGCGGTGACGGACATGAACGCGGCGCTGTTTGATTCGGCCAATAGATTTGCGGGCTGCATTCCCGGGATTTTGGAGGTGCTGCGGCGGCAGGGGCTCGTGCCAACGACGCTGTGCCTGAATCCGCACGAGGTGCTTTCGCCGGGGCAGGCCGAGGAGTTGACGCGGGTGTGCGCGGCTTATCCGGAGCTGACCGACGATGCGTTCGTGGCAGAGAATTTGGACAAGTGGCTGAGGTGATTGCTTAGGGAGGCGAATTCGGAGGCCAGGAAGCAGGGAAGGGGACGGAAAAGGGGAATCTGGAAATCAGGAAGCGGACTTGGGGAAGGGAATGAAAGAAAAGGGTGGGGACACTCGCTGGCGCTCGCGGCTACGGGTGGGTTGGGCAGGCGGAGAGGGGATTCAGATTTGAGCCCACGGAACTCACGGAATACACGGAAGGGGTTTGGAAGAGGACGGGATGTGGAAAGCTGGAAGTCTGGAAACGGACATGGGTAACGGGAGCACCACTCGCTGGCGCTCGCGGCTACGGGAGATTTTTTGGGGAGTAAGGGTGGCCACGCTTTCATTGGGAGCCGGCGGGATGCCAGCGCTACTTGGGCGGGCGCAAAAAAACCGGCGCCGATGAAGGCGCCGGTTGAGAAAGTGGGACGAATTATTTCGTCGGAGCGGCGGACTGGATTTCGGTGAGCTTCTTCTCGATCTCGGCCATCTTCTTCATGAGGTCGGCTTCGACTTTTTTGCGGTCGCTGCTGGAGACGATGCTGAGGCTGGCGGCGTCGCGGACGACGTTGGCGGGGAGCGTGAGGAGGCGCGTGATGAGGCCCTGATCCTTGAAGGAGCTGAGGTAGAGCGCGGTGATCTCGTGGGAGAGTTTCATCGCGTCCTGCGCGGCGGCCTGGGTGGCCTGAAGGTTGTTGTTGAGCTGCTGATTTTTCGCGAGCTCGGCGGTGAGCACGTTGCCGACTTGGTCGGAGATGCGCTGACTGTAGGAGGTGATGGATTCGCGGGTGAGGTTCTGATCCTTGGCCATCTCGGCGAGGATCGGCTGGATCTTGTCGGTCATGCGGGACGAGACTTTGTCCACCTGGTCGTTCTGCATCTTTTCGGCCTCTTCGGCTGATTTGGGCAGAGGATTGTAGGGTTGAACTTTTTTCGCGATGGCGTCGGCGAGGGCATCCATGCGCTCGACGTTGAGCTTCTGCACTTCTTCGTCGGTGCGGAAGAGATCGGACTCACGCTTGGCGATGGCATCCTTCAGCATCTTGTTGGTGGCTTCAAGGGTGCGGCGGGTGTCTTCGTTTTGGGCCTTGAGAGCGTCGTTGGCCTCGCGGAGCGGGGTGAGTTTTGCGTCCTGCTGGGTCTGGAGCTCGAGCATGGTGGTCTGCTTAAGCCAGAACGCGGCGCCGACGACGATGATGACGATTACGAGGATGACGGGGATCTGCTCTTTGAATTTTTGCCACATGGGAATGAAGGGGGTGATTGCGGGTGCGGAGAGGACGTTAGTAATGCAGTCGGGCAAAACGCAACGCCGCCGTCTCGGGTGGTTTTGCGGTTGTTTTCGAAGAAGGGAGACGCACGGTGGCGGCATGAGTCTGAACCGGTTTGAGCAGCGAATCTTCGATTATTGGCAGGGTCATCGCGACGAGAGACAGTTTTGGCAGGAAAAAGTTCGCGCGCTGGTGAAAACACTGGGCGACGACCACGCGGCGGCGACGCGGCTCGATGGAGAATTCTGGCGTTACTATGTGGAGCGGAGCGGAGTGGTGCCGGCGTTTAAGGACGCGGCGCGGCATGACGGCCTGCAGCGGACGAGCATGAAAAATCTGGCGGAGCTGGTGATCCGCGTGTGGGTGGAGCCGCGGCCGAAGAAGAAAAAGGTGGCGGAAGAAGGGGCGGGGATGTTGCCGGGGTTTTGAGGTTGAGCCCGGCGGAGGGGCGCGGCGCTGCCGCCGACTGGGGGATCACGCGGCGGCGAGCACGCGGGTGAACATGTCGCGGTCCACGTTGCTCCCGGAAAGGATGATGCCGGCGCGTTTGCCGCGGAGGGATTCACGCTCGCGGAGGAGGGCGGCGAGGCCGGCGGCGCCGGCGCCTTCGGCGACGTTGTGGGTGTCGGAAAAGAGGGCGCGCATCGCATCGGCCACCTTGGGATCGCTGACCTGTTCGACGCGCTCGGCGCCGCGGAGGATGTGCGCGAGCGCCTCGTCGTGCGGCGTGCGGCAGGCGAGACAGTCGGTGAGTTCGGTGGTGACGGCGTGAGAGACGGCATGGCCGCCGGCGAAGGAAAGGGCATACATCGGGGCGCGATCAGATACGACGCCGACAACGCGTGTCCGCAGTCCGATCGCATCGCGGGCGGCGATCACGCCGCAGATGCCGGAGCCCATGCCGATGGCGACATATACGACATCGAGCGGTGGCGCGTGACGGAAGAATTCCAACGCATAGGTCGCGACGCCGGGGATGAGGGCCGCGTCCATCGACGGCATGGCATAGAGGCCCTGCTCGGCGGCGAGTTGGCGGGAGTATTCGAGGGCGGATTGAAAGTCGTCGCCGTGCTCGATCAGTTCGGCTCCGAGGGCGCGCATGGAGGCGTTTTTTTCGGGGCTGTTGCCGTGCGGGACGACGATGACCGCGCGCAGGCCATGCTTGCGGGCAGCGTAGGTGACGGACTGGCCGTGGTTGCCGCGCGTGGCGGCGATGACTCCGCGCAGGGCGGGTTGCGCGCGGCGGAGGGCGGCGAAGAAGACGAGACCGCCGCGGACCTTGAAGGCGCCGAGGGGTGTGTGGTTCTCGTGTTTTACCCAGACCTCGCAACCGGCGCGGGCGTTGAGGAGAGGCCACGAGAGCTGCGGGGTCGGCAACATCGCGGCATGCACGACGGCGGCGGCGGCTTCGATTTCGGCGAGCGTGGGCAGCGGTTGCATGAGCGCGAACGTGGGTTGGGGCGCGGGCTGCGCAAGGACCGGGCCGACTGCGCCGGTGGCAAACGTGCTGAACTGTCGGGGTGGGAAACGTTGCGTCTGGGACAGACTGCGGCGGGCGGAGAGGCTGGGCGGCTATGAATTCAGCGGGGGCGAATCGCTCAGGCGCCGGGTGGCCCATGGTGGCTCCGGGAAGCTAACGAAGGTCAGTCGGTCCCACTTTAGATCTGCCGAGCGAGGGCAAAGTTTGACCCCCGTTTTGCCCCAAGATGAAAATCAGGCCGGTTCAGAATAGTTCCGTGATGTTGGGTAGTCGGTATGCTCACCGCGAGCGCGACCGGCCTACTTCAGGACAAGACGAGCACACTCTGCTGCGGGTCGGCTTCGAAGGTGTGCAACTCGACCGAATGATCTCGCAGCAGACGCTCAATCTGCGCCGTGGGACAATTCCCGACGCGTAGCCACACCACTTTGGGTGGTGTGCCGAGGACTAGGCTGCGTTGCTGAAAATCTGAGTCCTTTGAAACGATGACGAATTGGTTTTCGCGGGCGAATGTCCAAATCGAGCCGTCGTCGGACTGCATCATCCCGAGGGTCTTTACGTGAGTGCTTCCGGGAAACAAGTCCGCGAGCTTCCGCACGAGATCGCTCGAAAGATTTTGGTCAAAAATCAGCTTCATCCGCCGATCACGGCGAGCCGACGTTCACGATCAGCAGCGAACGCCAAACAGGCGCGGATATCCTCTTCGGTCAGCTCGGGGAAATCGGCCATGATTTCGGGAATACTCATCCCGCTGGCCAGATATTCGAGCACATCGGTCACGGTGATTCTCATGCCGCGGATGCAGGGCTTGCCGCTCCGCTTCCCGGCTTCAATCGTGATGATATCGCGGTAGTTCATGCGGACAAAGTGCTCCGTGGTGGAGTTGCGGTCAAGACGGTGCTGCTTACACAGTCTCGTTGCTGCCCGCTTTCGCCAGCTACCGTTGAAACTATTGAGAGTAAAGACCTTTTGGCCCCTATGTCGGTCCGTTTCATTCCCAAACGACGCAGAACAAAACCCAATCTTTCCACAAACTTTCGGGGTCATCGCCGAGATAAACCCTGAATGATTTCACCCCTGTGATCTTCATTTCTTTTAGTGTGTCAGACAAAGCCGCGTCGCACTCGCGCAAGAACGAATCTCCGAGGGTTGATACCCTTCTTGTGATTTCACGAGTAGCTATGCGCGTGCCCACTGGCACTTTGGCTTTGGGCCGTTGGAGCAGTCTGTTTGGTTGTGCGTCAGTTCGGCTTTCGATCTGCGATTCTATCCGTGCTAATGCTGATGAGAGGTCGTTCATAGTGTGGTTGAAGGTTGGAAACTGATCGGGTGTAACCCCGACATCGTAACAGCCGAGGTGGATTGTCCTCTTCCGCTTTGGCGCTATGCGCACACCCGTTTTGCTCCTGCCTCGTGTTGAATCCCTCGATTCGAGCTGGTCCACTGAAGGACAATTACAAGCAGATCCCTGTAAGATAAAGGTGGCTGATGCCGGATCAATTCTAATTTGAACCGTGGGTCACCACGGTATTCCGGTTTGAGCTCAAGATAGAGCGCGGGGTGAACGCAGGAAGCGCAGGGCGGCGGCGGGGAGGGAGGCGTAGTGCTGGGTGCGGGCGGAGAGGTTGAGGGAGCCGTCGCGCAGGAGCGCGCCGAGCAGGG
>JANXLP010000300.1 GCA_025355125.1 Opitutaceae bacterium
CCGGTGGCCCCGACGGCGGCGCAGCAGGCGCTGCCGAGGAATTCGCGGCGGGTGACTTCGGGGGCGGATTTTTTGGCCATGGGGTGGGCGGAATTTATGATCTATGATTTACAATCTATGATTGGTCGGGCGCGGAGTGGAGGGCGGGTCGGAGACCGCGCCCTACTTTACTTTTGGATGGCGGCGGCGGGGGAGGTGAGGACAAGGAAGATGGCGGTTTTGGCGCGGTCTTCGGTGGTCGTGCTCACGGGCAGGGCGGCGAGGGCGGCGGTGATGCGCGTGCGGGCGGCGGCGGGGAGGGTGCCGGCGCAGAGCACGGTGTTGAGGTGATCGAGGAGCGCGGCCGGCGTGGTCACGAGGGATTGCTCGTAGGCGGTGTTGAGCGTGATGACGTAGGGAGCGGCGGTGGTGGGGACGCCGCCGGTGGTGGGGATGGCGGCGGTCGCGAAGAGTCGCAGATAGTTGGGGACGCTGATGGCGAAGTTGTCGTCGGTGATCTCGAACTCGGGGGCGACGAGGCCGGCGGCGGCGAGCGGGCCAGGGAGGACGTAGTCGGGGTGATAGAAGTTGAAGACGGTGGGCGAGCGGAGGGCGGCTTGGGACAGGCTGCCGAGGGCGTTGTAGGGGAGCGTGGAGGAGTTGATGGTGGCGATGTCGGTCGCGAGGGCGGGCAACGGAGTCGCACTGGTGATGGGGGTGCCGCTGGCGGTGTGGCGGTAGCCGAGGTAGCGGCCGCTGGTGGAGGAGGCGCCGAAGGTGCGCATCACGGCGGTGAGGCGGAGGAGGGGTTCCTTGAGTTTGCCGTAGGTGACGGTGGCGGCGACGGCGGGCGAGCGGGCTTCGTAGTCGGTAAGGATGGCGTGGACGACGGCGGCGAGCTGGGTGGAGCTGGATTTTTGCGCCGTCCAGACTTGCGCGACGCGGTAAACGTAGCCGGGGCTGGGGTTACTGGTGACGAGGCGCTGGATGAAGAGTTTGGAAATGAACGGCGCGGTGTTGGGGTGGTTGCAGAGCGCGTCGAGGGCGAGGCGGAGGTCGTTGGTGCCGGAGGCGGCCGAGGTGTCGGCGGGGATGGAGGTGGCAACGGGGCTGAGTTTTTTCTCAGTGTTGTCGTGGAACGCGGGGAAGAGCTGCATCGGGGTGATGTAGTTCGTGCTGCCGGTGCGGAAGTTGTTGAGGTTGCTCGAGGGGTAGGCCCAGCCGGTGAAGACTTTCGCAAGTTCGGTGATGGTGGTCTGGTCGTAGGTGGGAATGGGTAGGCCGGAGGCGTCGAGGAGAAGGGTGCCGTCGGGCTGGAGTTGATCGAGGCCGATGGTGAAGAGCTGCATGATCTCGCGCGCGTAATTTTCGTCGGGGGTCTGGCCGGTGACGGGGTCGGCCTTGGCGTTGCGCAGCGAGCTGAGATACATGCCCATCATCGGGCTGAGGGTGACGTTTTCGAGGAGGGTGCGGAAGTTGCCGAAGGCGCCGTTGCCGAGGATGTCGTAGTAGTTGGCAACGGGCTCGGTGTGGGAATCTTCGCCGAGGGAGATGTCGGAGATGACGAGGATCTGGCTGAGGGCGTAGGCGACGCGTTGGCGGAGTTGGTCGGGGGCGGTGAGGACGGTTTTGAACCAGGCCGATTGGCGATTCTGGAGGTGGGTGGCGTTCCAGTTGGTGTAACTGTTGCTGCCGCCGAAGGAGGCTCGGTCGGCTCGGGTGGCGACGTAGTGCGATGTGAACGGGAGCGCGAGTTGGGCGGTGATCCACGTGTCGAGGTTGCCGCCAGTGAGGGTGTCGATCTCGGCTTTGGTGGGGCCGAAGGTGGCTTGGGTGAGGAAGCGCGCGGCGTCGGTGGCGGTGACGCCGGTGAGGATGGCGGCAGGGGCGGCGGGCGGAGCGGTGAAGGTGCGCGAGCCGGTGCTTTGGATGAACGAGCCCTTGAGTTCGCCGCCGGGGAAATTGGCAGAGTCGATGCGGACGGAGATGTTGCCGGTCTTGAGCGCGTCGAGGAGGGCGGCGGTGGAGTAGGCGCCGGCGGGGGCGAACGTCCACTGCGCGCCAGAGACCTGGCCGGAGGGGAGGTTGAACACGTAGTCCTCGTTGGCACCGATGGTGAGGTGGGCGGTGACTTGGGTGGAGCTGAGGCCGGTGAAGGTGATGTTGACGGAGGCGACGGTGCCGCTGGAGCTGAGCAAAATGGTGGCGGTGCCCGAGGCGGTGGAGCCGCTGATGGCGGTGCCGGTGGGGCGGACGGCGGCGAGGTAGAGCGTGGCGGGGCTGTCGGCGATGGTGATGGTCGCAGTGGGGGCGGACGCGATGGTGTAGGAAGGGCTGCTGGTGAGGGTGAGCGTGACGGTATCGGTGCCCTCGACCTGCACATCGGGATTGGGGGCGACGGGGATTTTCAGGGTGGAGACGCCGGAGGGGAAGGTGGCGGAGCCGGAGAGGTAGGGGTAATCGTAGCCGTTGATGGCGGAGCCGCCGACGGTGTAGGTGGCGGTGAGCGGGAAGAAGAGATCGCCGGTGCGGGTGAGGGTGATCTCGCCGGGGTTGGTGCCGGATTCATCGGCGGCGGATTTGGTGGCGGCGATCGATACCGTGGGGGTGGCGCCGGAGGTGACGTCGTAAACTTCGACGAGGGCGACGCCGGTGGCGGCGCCGACGCCGGAGACGACGACGGTGTAGCCGCCGGGGGCAAAGTCGGCGAGGACGGCGGAGTCTTTGGAGCCGGCGGGAAAGGCGAAGGCGCCGGCGCGAGTGAAGGTGGCGGCGAGGAGGGCGGCGTCGGCGGTGGCGGTGGCGACGGGCGTCGTCCAGTTGTCGTTGGAGGCGTAGGTGACGGTGCCGGCGGCGTTGGTGACGGTGAGGGTGGGATCGGTGAGGGCGCCGGGGACGCCGAGGGCGGTGAGCGCGGGGCCGGCGGCGCGGATGAGGAGTTTGCGGGAGCCGCCGCCGGGGGCGACGGTGATGCCGGAGATGAGGACGTTGGCGCCGGTGTTGACGAAGGAGCGGGAGGAGAGGTTGACGAGGCGGCTGGAGCCGGCGGTGGCGCCGACCTCGTAGAGTTCGAGGATGGCGAGGCCGGTGCCGTTGGCGGCGCCGCTGACTTGGGCGGAGTAGCCGCCGGGCGCGAGGGTGCTTACCACGGTATTCCGGTTTGAGCTCAAGATAGAGCGCGGGGTGAACGCAGGAAGCGCAGGGCGGCGGCGGGGAGGGAGGCGTAGTGCTGGGTGCGGGCGGAGAGGTTGAGGGAGCCGTCGCGCAGGAGCGCGCCGAGCAGGG
>JANXLP010000303.1 GCA_025355125.1 Opitutaceae bacterium
AGCGTGCTGCCGAGGCTCACCGCGTTGCGGTCGCCCGCATGCCAGTGGAGCATCGCATCCACATCATTAAACAAGCCCGCGCGCACCATATACACCTTACCCGAGCCACCCTCCTCCGCCGGCGTGCCATAAAAACGGATCGTGCCGGTTTGCTTCGTCGCAGTCATCCAGTGTTTCACCGCAATTGCCGCCGACATCGAGCCGGCACCAAAAACATGATGTCCGCACGCATGGCCCGCGATCTGGCCCGGGATCGGTTTACGCTCCGGCACGGCTTCCTGGGAAACGCCGGGCAGCGCGTCGAACTCGCCCATGATACCGATGATCGGATGCCCGCTGCCATAGCTAGCGACAAACGCCGTGGGCATCCCCGCCACGCCCGCCTCCACCTTGAATCCCTCCTTGGCCAACTGCGCCTGCAATAGCGCCGAACTCTTCGTCTCCTGATAGCCCACTTCGGCGTAGCCCCAGATTTTCAGCGCGATCTCTTCATACGTGCCTCTCGTCGCATTGATGTCAGCTATAACGTCGGGTTTGCTCGTCTGCGCGACGGCGAGGGCGACGCAACTGAGCAGTGACCAAAGCAAACGGGGATCGGTAATTTTCATGAAGGGGAGTCTTTCAATTAATAGGGATTCCGCCTCTGCGGAGGGAGCGAATTGATTTCAGCGAGCCGAAACTGTGCCGTCATATCAGGGATTTGGGGTAATTCTCCCCGTTGATAAATATAATTCCGTCGTCATAAACCTCGAAAGCTGGCCCGAGAATCGCTTTCACCGATCCTCCCGCCTTACCCACCAGTCCACGATTTTTCAGCACTACCGAACCAAACCATGAACCTACCGTCCCGTCTCACCCTTCGCTCGCTCCGGCCCGCGCTCTTCGCGCTGCTGGCCGTGTCGCTCCTCAGCCCGCTCGGCGCCCAGACCCCCGCTCCCGCGCCCGCTCCCGCCAAAGACGAGCCCATCGTCGTCCTCGAAGCCGTCTCCGTGACGGGCTCGAACATCAAGCGCATGGACATCGAGAAGGTGTTGCCCGTCACTATCATCAATCAGGAGTCGATGACGGCCCGCAACGCTCTCACGCCCATCGATCTGATCTCTGCCCTTCCGCAACTCACCAGCGTGCCCTTCAACGAGGCCACCAGCGGTGGCGCCGGTGCGCGCGGCGACGTCTCGACCGTCAGCCTTCGCGGTATCGGTTCAGGCGGCACCCTGCTGCTCCTCAACGGACGCCGCCTCGCCCCCCACCCCATCACCGCCGGTGACTCCACCAGCGGACAAGGCTTCTCGCCCAACGCCAATCAGCTCCCCACCCAAGGCATCGACCATATCGACGTCCTCCGTGACGGCGCCTCCTCGGTTTACGGCTCCGATGCCGTCGCCGGCGTCTTGAATTACATCATGCGAAACGATTTCCGCGGCACCGAGCTGCGCCTTCGCTACGGCCAGGCCGAACTACGCGGCGGCGCCAACGCCTCGGCTACGCTCAGCTACGGCACCGATTTCGCCAAGGGCAAAGGCCGCTTCTTCACCAACATCGACTATGTCTATCGCCAGGAAATCTACCTGCGCGACCGCCCTTTCTCCGCCAGCGCCAACCACACCAACCAAGCTCCCGCGCCCTTTAATGTGCTCGGTTCCGGCTACGACGGTCGCTCGGCCGTGCTCTTCCCCACCTACCGCCTCGGTGCCAATGCCACCTCTGGCACCACCCGCTACTTCCGTCCTGCTTCCGGCCCCGGCAGCACGCCAGCCGATACCACGGTCGCGCCCACCCGCGCCCTAAATCCCGAAGCGTTCAACGACATCAATCGCTATCAGCAGGGCGCGCCCCGTAGCGCCCGCTTCAACACTTACAGTAGCTTCGAATACGACCTGAATTCGCGCGTCACCGCCTTCGGCGACGTCTCCTACTACCACGCGAAGTCCGACCTGATCCGCCAGCCCATCGCGCTCAACTATCCCGGCGCTGACAGCCTCGTGATCCAGAACATGTCGATCGATAATCCGTTCAATCCCTTCGGCAATCGCTTCGTCAGCCCCACCGGCACCGCCAATACCGACGGCACCGCCCGTATCACCGGCACCCCCACGGCCATCACCGTCCTTACGGGTAACACCAAGGACATCGGCGACGAACACGTGCAGGTCAGCTCCAATGTATTCCGCACCGTTGGCGGTCTCCGCGGCAAGTTCGCCTCCACCTGGAGCTGGGAAACCGGCGTGCTCTACACCAAAGCCTGGACCAACGATCTTTCCCTTAACGCCGTCCGCGAAAGCCTCCTGCGCGACGCCCTCGGCCGCACCGATGCGACCGCCTACAATCCCTTCGGCTACACCTTCAAGACGGTCGGCAACTCGGTTGTTCCCGACAAGGCCTACACCAACCCCGTCAACGTGGTGGACTCCTTCCGCACCCAGTTCCGCCACGAAGGCTACAGCGCCATCGGCAGCATCGATCTGCGCGTGGGCGGCGAGGTCGTCGACCTCTGGGCCGGTGCCATCTCCCTCGCCGGCGGCGGTGAATGGCGCAAAGAGCAATACAAAGACTACCGTCCTCCCTTCATCGGTCTCAATCCCGCCAGCTCCGGCCTGAACCCCAACGACAACGATCTTGTCACCGCCTCCGCCGCTCCCGATTCCAACGGTTCTCGCACCGTCGGCAGCGCCTACCTTGAGACCGTCATTCCCTTGGTTGCCCCCAAGAACTCCATCCCGCTCGTCAAATCTTTCGAAGTCACCGGCTCCGGTCGCTTCGAACGCTACAGCGATTTCGGCAGCACCACCAAGCCCAAGGTCGGCGTGAATTTGAAACCGTTCGACGGCGTCATGCTCCGCGGCTCCTACAATCAGGGCTTCACCGCCCCGAATCTGGCCACGCTCTACGCGCCGCGCCGCTTCACCGTCGATTCCCTGCCTGGCACCATCGATCCCTACCGCCAGCCCGTCACCGCCGAAGGCGCCTACGTGCAGCGTAACTACACGCTCGGCAATCCCAACCTGAAGCCCTCGGTCTCGGTCGGCCGCAGCGCCGGCATCGTCCTCGACGTTCCCAAGGTCAAAGGCCTCTCCGTCACCGCCGACTACTGGCAGATCAGCCAGAACGACAACATCGGCTCGCTCACCAGCGCGCAGATCCTGAACGCCGACAACGTCGCCCTCCAAGCCTACACCCAATCGCAGCTCGCTTCCGGCGTCGCCATCGGGGCCATCAACGCCGGCAGCGGCACCGCTGCCTACAAGGGTTCCAGCGCCGTCGAGCGTAATCCGGTCAGCGCCGCCGACATCGCGACCTTCACTGCCTACAACGCCACCCGTCCCGCCTCCCAACAGGCGGCCGTCGTCGGTCAGATCGTCTCCCGCAGCGTCGCCTTCGAAAATCTCGCCAAGGGCTACGTCTCCGGTTGGGACCTCGGCCTGAACTACGTCGCCCCCACCCTCCCCGTCGGCAAATTTAACTTCAACGTCGACTCAAGTTACACCGCCCGCAGCTTCACCACCCGCAACATCCCCGGTGCCGCCGCGGTCACCAACGAGCGTCTCGACGTCGATGGCACCACCCGTTGGCGCGGCAACTTCACCGTCGGCTGGCGCAAAGGCGCGTGGAACTCCAGTTTCAGCGGCTACTATATCGGCGGCTATCGTGACAACGTCGCCGGCTCTACCGTCACCGCCGCGCAATACGCCGCTCTCGGCAACCCCGGCTACATCAGCCGATACTTCGACGGCGGCACCTACGTTTATCGCTACCGGGTGCGGGATTCGCTCTCCTACAACGCTTCGGTTCGCTACTCCTTCAAGAAGACCGCCCCCAAGCTCCTCCAAGATACGAGTGTCCGCCTCGGCATCATCAACCTCCTCGATGTAGAGCCGCCACTCACTGCCGGCAACTTCGGCTACTCCGCATCCGTCCACACCAGCCTCCTCCCCGGTCGCACCTGGACGCTGGACGTGACCAAGCGCTTCTAAATAAAAGCCCCGCGCCAACACGCGCAGTAAACTCCTCCGGGCCGGTCACAAGACCGGCCCTTTTTTTGCGCCCCCACCACGCCACGTGGCGGCGGGTGTCCGTCGAAAATGCCAATCGCCCGATGCTTTTACGTGTAGGGCCGGACCTTGGTCCGCGCCGCGCTCGCCGCGCCTGCTGGTCCGCGACGTAGGCATCGACCAAGGTCGAGTCCTACAAAGATGCAAAAGGTTCGGGCGTTTGGTATATACCCACGTCAGTTGAGTTTTTGACTTATCGTAGCTGCGAGCGTGAGCGAGTGGTGGTTCGCTGTCGTCCAGAAATCACCAGACGTGGGTAGAATTCACCCCCGGCCACCCCTCCCGGTTCGCGCGACCCTTTACATTCTTGAAACGCGCCTGCGTTATGCACGTTTCGGTTTGTTTCATCGGCACCCCATAGCCGGCCCACCCCACCGCTCTCCTCGCGTGCCCCTTCCGCTGGCACGGGGAAAGCTAACCCCCACCTTCAATTCTTCAGAGTCAGGAAGCCACCGGCCTCAAAATCCGGCTCTGCGTCCCGGCCCAGCCCTGTTCAGTCTCACGCCTTGCGGGAGACCCAATAGGGACGGACTGCGGCGAAACGGCGGGTTTTCAGCTCTGATCTATTTTGCGCCACACAACTCCGTAAATATGAAACATCAACGAACCGCCCGATCGCTCCTTCCCTCGAAGTTGCTCCGCCTCACCTTCATCTCCGCCGTGATGCTTGCGCCGCTCTCGGCCCAAACCGCCACCACCGCTGCTCCCGCCGCCGCCAAAGAAGAAGACGCCATCATCCTCACCGCCGTCTCCGTCACCGGCTCCAACATCAAGCGCCTCGACCAGGAAAAGGTGCTGCCCGTCACGATCATCGGCAGCGATCAGATCATGGCCCGCGATTCCGCGACCCCGATGGACCTCCTCGCCGGCATCCCGCAGATCACCAACATCCCGAACAACGAAACCTCGGTCAACGCCGTCGCCGCCCGCGGTGGTAACGCCAACGTCGCCCTCCGCGGTCTCGGTGCGGAAAACACCCTCGTCATCCTCAACGGCCGCCGTATGCCGTTCCACCCGTTCAACACCTCCGCGGTCAACGTCAACACCCTCCCCACCTTCGGCCTCGATCAGATCGAAGTCCTCCGCGACGGCGCCTCCGCCATCTACGGCTCCGATGCCGTCGCCGGCGTTATCAACTACGTCACCCAGAAGAAGCCCAACGGCGGCGAAATCTCCGTGCGCTACGGCATGACCGAGCACGGCGGCGGCATGGACGGCCAGCTCAACCTCGGCATCGGCAAGATGTTCGCTGGCGGCAAAGGCACCTGGATCACCAGCTTCACCGCCTACTACCGCGACGCGATCTACTGGCGCGAACGCGAGTTCTCCAAGTCGAGCAACAAAATCGCCTATGCGCGCGCGCCGTTCAACGTCGCTGGCAGCGCCTACGACGCCACCACCGCCACCACCACTTGGCCCAGCTTCCGTGTCGGCACCGGCGTCACCACCGGCGGCACCGTCCAGTGGTTCTACCCGGTCAGCGGCACGACCCCCAGCCTCACCACGACCGCACTCCCGCGTAATCTCTACGGCGATTACAACATCTACACCACCGGCCAGCCTCTGAGCGCGCGCGGCAATCTCTTCAACCGCTTCGAATACGAACTCACCGACCGGATCAAGGCCTTCGGCGAAGTCTCCGGCTACATCTCAAAGTCCCAGACCGGCCGCCAGCCGGTCACCCTCAGCGCTTCCGACGCCGCCGTCACCCTGTCGGTTGACAATCCCTTCAATCCCCGCGGCTCCCGCTTCTACAACGCTACCGGCGCCGCCAACGCCGACGGCACCGCCCGCCTCACCGGCACCCCCACCGCCATCACCATCGGCACCATGACCATGGACGACGGTGGCCCCGAAAAGATCGAGGCGACCGACCAAGTTTACCGCCTCCTCACCGGCCTTCAGGGCCAGATCGGCACCTCCAGTTGGAATTGGGAATCGGCCGTCATGCTCGCCGGTGTCCGCTCGGCCGACTTCTCGATCAACGCCATCCGCGAATCCAAGCTCAAGGCCGCCGCGCTCCGCACCGATGCCTCCGCTTGGAATCCCTTCGGCTACACCTTCAAGGTCGATCCCGCCACCGCCAGCGTCGTCGCCGATAAAGTTTATACGAACCCACAGAGCGTTCGTGAATCCTACACGCGATCCGCCAACCGCTACGGTCACAGCAAGCTCGCCAGCTTCGATGCCCGCATCGGCGGCAATATCTTCGAGCTCTGGGCCGGCCCCATCGCCGGTTCCATCGGTGCCGAGTGGCGCCGCGAATTCAAGGAAGACCATCGCGATCCGTTCGTCGGCACCAATCCGGTTTCCTCCGGCCTCGATCCCACCAACAACGACATCCTCGTGACGTCGCCCAAGGTCGATTACGGCGCCGCCCGCACCATCGCCAGCGGCTTCGCCGAGACCGTCGTTCCCCTCGCCACCGCCGCGAACAACATTTTCCTCCTGAAGACCCTCGATCTGAACGCCTCCGTTCGTTACGAGCACTACTCCGACTTCGGCAGCACCACCAAGCCCAAGTTCGGCCTCACCTGGAAACCCATCCAATCCGTCCTCGTGCGCGCCTCCGTCAACAAAGGCTTCCGCGCTCCCGACCTCGCCGATCTCTATCAACCTTCCTCCTTCACCGTCGGCTCGCCTCCCGGCAATCGCGATGTCGTCCGCAACAACTTCCTCCTCGGCGTCGGGCTCCCTGCGGATATCCAAGTCCTCAACAAAACCTACTCCCTCGGTAACGCCGGCCTCGGCCCCGAAGAATCCACCGGCCGCAGCGTCGGTATCGCGCTCGACGTCCCCAAGGTCAAAGGCCTCGCGCTCACCATCGACTACTGGGAAATCGAGCAAAAGCACCTCATCGTGACCAAGACCCGCGACACGGCGGTGGACGAAGCCCTGGTCCGCGCCTTCACCCAGTCGCAGCTCGCCGCCGGTAAAAGTATCGGCCAGATCGACACCGGCTATCGCCTCTCGCCCACCGAGCCCAACACCTACGTCGGCGACCCCTTCACCCTCCGCAATCCCGTCACCGACGCGGACCGCGCCCTCTTTGCCCAGGCCAATGCCCTCCTCCCCGCCTCCCAGCAGATGGCCACGCTCGGCACCTGGATCGGCACCGCCACCTCGCTCATCAACAGCACCGGCGCCAATTTCACGAACGGCTTCGACTACAGCCTCAGCTATTACGTCCCCCGCACGCCCATCGGTCAGTTCCGCTTCTCGGCCGACTGGTCGCAGTTCCTGAACAAATACACCAAGGCCCTCCCCACCTCCCCGAAGAACGACGACATCAACGCGATGGTCCTCCCCCGCTCGAAAGCGTCGCTCAACGTCCAGTGGAAGAAAGGTCCGTGGTCCGCCACGACGAACATGACGTTCAACTCCGAAGTCCGCACCGGCGCCACCACCAACGCCGCCACCTACGCGACCCTCGGCAATCCGTCCTACATCAAGCCCGTCTTCAACAACGGCGCCACCACCTACTACGAACGCGGCGAAGCGCAGTATCAGGTCAACGTCGGCTTCGGCTACGCCTTCAGCTCCTCCGCCAACGTCTGGTTGCGGAACACCGAAGTCCGCCTCGGCATTAACAACATCCTCGACGAAGACCCGAACCGCGTCGCCACCGCCGCCGGTTACACGGGCGGCCTCGGCTCCTCCCTCTGGATCGGCCGCGCCTACTCGCTCAACGTCAGCCGCAAGTTCTGATTTAAAGTGGCATGGGCGTCCCCACGGTATTCCGGTTTGAGCTCAAGATAGAGCGCGGGGTGAACGCAGGAAGCGCAGGGCGGCGGCGGGGAGGGAGGCGTAGTGCTGGGTGCGGGCGGAGAGGTTGAGGGAGCCGTCGCGCAGGAGCGCGCCGAGCAGGG
>JANXLP010000308.1 GCA_025355125.1 Opitutaceae bacterium
CCCTGCTCGGCGCGCTCCTGCGCGACGGCTCCCTCAACCTCTCCGCCCGCACCCAGCACTACGCCTCCCTCCCCGCCGCCGCCCTGCGCTTCCTGCGTTCACCCCGCGCTCTATCTTGAGCTCAAACCGGAATACCGTGGGATGCGCATACTCATTTTGTGCAACGGGGTTAAATTATTGGGAAACGACGAGAAAAGAACTAACTATTTTCAGTTAAAAAGGCTAGCTGCAGCTAGGTAAGAATCAGCAAATAATCTTCTTACGGGTAGAGCAGGCTCGAAATATTGGATCTTTGCTAGAGCAAGAGTGGGGTGAGGCGTGAAACTGTGGCAGGATGTCGCAGCAATTTCCGAGGCCGGCTGGAAGCCGGCGCTACTTCGGCGTCGGGTAGGCGGAGGCGGGCGACGGCGCGAGCGTGACCACGACAAACTTGCTCGTGGGCGTGTTGCTCCTGGCGGCGACGCTGTCGATGGGGACGAGGACGTTGGTCTCGGGGAAATAGGTCGCGAGGCAACCGCGCGGGATGCGGTAGGGCGCGACCATGAAGGCGTGGGCGATGCGCTCGACGCCGCCGTGGCGGTTGGTGAGATCGACGAGCTGGCCTTGGTGCAGGCCGGCTTCCGCCACATCAGCGGCGTGCATGAAGACCACGCGGCGGCCGTTGAAGATTCCTCGGTAGCGGTCGTCGAGGCCGTAGATCGTCGTGTTGAACTGATCGTGCGTGCGGATCGTCATCATCACGAACTGGCCGGGCGCGAGTGCGTGCGGCGGGATCGGGGCGGTGATGAAATTGGCGCGGCTCGTCGCGGTGTGCCACACGCGCTCGTCGCGCGGGGCGTTGGGGAGATGAAAAATATCTTCGCGGATGCGGCGGTTGAAATCGGAGAAGCCGGGCACGACCTCGGCGATTTTTTCGCGGATACGGTCGTAGTCGCCGGCGTAGTCGCGCCACGGCACGGTGGTGCGTGCGCCGAGGGTGGCGGCGGCGAGACGCGCGACGATGGCGGGCTCGCTGAGGAGATCCGGCGAGGCGGCGGCGAGAGGGCCGCGTGAGGGGTTGATGACGCCCATGGAGTCCTCGACGGTCACGAACTGCTCGGTGTTGTTGGGCGAGAAATCGCGTTCGCTGCGGCCGAGGCAGGGCAAGATGAGCGCGGTGCGGCCGGCGACGAGGTGAGCGCGGTTGAGCTTGGTGGAGACGTGCGCGGTGAGCGTGCAGCGGCGGAGCGCGGCGGCGGTGAACTCGGTGTCGGGTGTGGCGGAGAGGAAGTTGCCGCCGAGGGCGAAGAACACGCGCACGCGGCCGGCGTGCATGGCTTTGATGGCATCGACCGTGTCGAGGCCGTGGGCGCGGGGAGATTTGAAGGCGAAGGCGGCGTCGAGGCGGTCGAGCCACGCGTCGGGCATTTTTTCAAAAATACCCATGGTGCGGTCGCCCTGGACATTGGAGTGTCCGCGCACGGGGCACGCGCCGGCGCCGGGGCGACCGATGTGGCCGCCGAGGAGGAGTAGGTTGACGACACTCTGGATGGTGGCGACGGCGTTGGGCTGTTGGGTGAGTCCCATGGCCCAGCACGCGATGGTGGCGCGGGACTTGGCGGCGAGTTGGCCGACCGCCTCGATCTCGGTGCGGGCGACACCGCTGGAGGCTTCGATTTCGGTCCAACCGGTGGCGCGGAGATCGGCGAGGAGGGCTTCGTAGCCGTGGGTGTGTTCGCGGATGAACGCGTGGTCGAAGACGGTGCCGGGGGCGGCTTCCTCGGCGGCGAGGAGGGTCTTCATGAGGCCTTTGAAGAGCGCGAGGTCGCCGTTGATGCGCGGTTGGAGCCACGCTTCGGCGAGCTTCGCGCTGCCGCCGAGGAGCGCGGGCAATACCTTCAGCGGGTTCATGAAGTGCTGAGGATTTTTGAAATGCTCGGTGCCGACCTCGGGCAACGGGTTGATCGAAACGATCTTCGCGCCGCGGGCTTTGGCCGACTCGAGCGAGGACAACATGCGCGGGTGGTTGGTGCCGGGGTTTTGGCCGATGACGAGAATGAGGTCGGCCTTTTCGAAGTCGGCGAGGGTGACGGTGCCCTTGCCGATGCCGATACTCTCGTCGAGGGCGGCGCCGCTCGATTCGTGGCACATGTTGGAGCAGTCGGGGAGATTGTTGGTGCCGAACTGCCGCACGAAAAGCTGGTAGAGAAACGCAGCCTCGTTGCTCGTGCGGCCGGAGGTGTAGAACGCGGCGGCGTCGGGCGTGGGCAGGGCGTTGAGCTCGGTAGCGACGAGCGCGAAGGCATCGTCCCAAGTGATCGGCGCGTAGTGCGTGCCGCCGGGGCGGAGGACCATCGGCGCAGTGAGGCGGCCCTGGGCGTTGAGCCAGTGGTCGCTCTCGGCGGCGAGGGCGGCGACGCTGTGGGTGGCGAAAAAATCGGGCGTGAGGCGGTGTTTCGTGGCTTCGTCGGCGAGGGCTTTCACGCCGTTCTCGCAAAACTCGAAGGTGTGACGTTCGCCGTCGGGGCTGGGCCACGCGCAACTCTGGCAGTCGAAGCCGTCCTTTTGATTTACGGAGAGCAGGAGCTGGGCACCGCGCACGACGCCGGGACCGGCGAGGCCGTAGGTGCCGGTCTTCATGACGGCGGCGAGGCCGGCGGCGGCGGCGCTGGGTTTGCCGAAGTGCGGCAATGTAGATTCGGGCGGCGACTGGGCGGCGGGCAAAGCGGGCGGGATCGACGCGACGGAATCAGACATGGAGTAAACGTAGGGCGTCGGCGGAAATGGTTTCAACTCCGCCGCCGTGAAAAAGCGGAGTTTTTGCGTGATTATTTATCGGCGAAACGGGTGCGCGGAAAGAATGAGTCAGGGGTTTATTTTTGAGCGGATCGGGGTAGGGTGGGGCGTGTTCGCCAATCTTCTCCGCCTTATCACGGGTCGGCCCTCGCCGGGTTATGAGCGGGATTTTATTCAAGAAGTGCGCGTGACGCAGCGGGCGCCCCGCTCGCCGAGGGCGACGCGGCTGTTGCTGGCAGGCTGGGTGCTGATCGCGCTCAAGTGCTGGGCGATCTTCTGGGCGGTGGAGCATTATCACGTGCCGGTTAACCCGCTGTGGATCACGGTGCCGTCGGTGATTTTTGCCGGCGTTTGCACGGCGGTTTTCTATTGGGGCGAGTAAGGGCGTGACGGCGCGGATTCGCGGTTGCGGATTGGCGCGCGGGTTTTTCAATGACGTGAACTTTTATACGCCATGCCCAAAGTCTCAGGTTTACGCAGTCCCTATGCTCAAGTCGGTCGCATCGTCTATTTTGGACGCATGCTCGACAAGGTGCGCCTGAACTCGCGCGGGATGCTGCCGGTGGAATACCGGGACAATGTGGGGGATGCGACGGCGGGGTTTTTCGACGCGCGGTGCTGCCGGTTTTTGGGTGTGAGCTACGCCGACCTGAAGGAGCGCGTGCTGCGCGGGGAGACCGACGAAGAGGTGCTCGCCTGGGCGCACGCCGTGGGCACGCCGCGCACGGACGACGACTGTTTCGTGTGGAATATGTTCATGATGAAACGGGGCTGGCGCGACGAGGGCCGTGGCACGCTCGACCGCCGCGTGCGTGAAGGTGGCGGCTATCCGGGCAAGAAGATTGAGACGATGTTCGACTATCTCGACTACGACGAGGGTCGCCATCCGGTGGCAGCGCGGAGCTGGGAGCTGCGTCCACCGCTCGTGGTGCTCATTATGGGCGTGGCTTCCACGGGCAAGACGACGGTGGGGCAGGCGCTGGCGGACTCCATTGGCTGGGGTTTTCGCGATGCCGACGATTTTCATCCGCCGTCCAACATCGCCAAGATGTCGGCGGGCAAGCCGCTCACCGATGCGGACCGTGATCCGTGGCTCGCCTCGATCCGCGTCCATATTACGCTCACGCTCTCGCGCGGAGAAAGCGGGGTCGTCACCTGCTCGGCGCTTAAGGAAAGCTACCGACGCTTCATCATCGGACGCTCGCAGGGAGTGAAGCTCGTTCATCTGACGGGCGCGCCCGAGCTGCTGCGCCAGCGCATCGCGGGGCGAAAAGGGCATTTCATGAAACCGGAAATGCTGGCCTCGCAGCTCGCGGACCTGGAGCCGCCGCAGGATGCGCTCACGCTCGATGTCGCGGAGCCCGTGGCGGTGCTGGTGGCCAAAATCCGCGAGCACTACGCGCTCTGATCAACGGATCTCGTTTAAAATGTCACAGCGCGTCGCCAAAAGTCTCCGGCTGCTCGCGAGCCTGCTCAGTGTGGTCCTGTTGGTCGCGGTGATCGCGGCCGGCTGGTTTTATTTCAAGCTGCGCGCGAGCCGGCCGCAGCTCGACGGCGCGGCGCACATTGCCGGGCTCGCGGCGGGCGTGACCATCGAACGCGATGCGCTCGGGGTGCCGACGATTCGTGGCGGCAACCGGCTCGATGTGGCGCGGGCGCTGGGCTGGTTGCACGCGCAGGAGCGTTTTTTTCAGATGGACCTGCAACGCCGGCGCGCGGCGGGCGAGCTCGCCGAGCTGATTGGCGCGGCGGCACTGCCGTTGGACAAGGAGACGCGCATCCACGGATTTCGCGCGCTTGCGCGGGCGGCGATGGAACGGGCGACGCCGGGCGAGCGGGCGCTCGCCGAGGCCTACACCGCGGGCGTGAACGCGGGGCTCGGTGCGCTGGGCGAGAAACCGTTTGAGTATATCATGCTGCGCACGCCGCCGGCGCCGTGGCGGCCGGAAGACTGCGGGCTGATGGGCTTCGCAATGACGCTCGATCTGCAGAACGACGTCGTGGGAGGGGAACGGCTGCTGGCGACGTTGAAGGACACACTGGGTGGCGAGGCGCTGGCGTTTTTCGCGCCGGTGGCCGGGCCGCGGGATGCGGCGATCGACGGCAGTGCGGCGCCGTTGCCCGCGATTCTCTCGGCGCGGGCGATCAATCTGCGCAAGCCGCAGGCCGCGCCCATCGAGGTCACGTCGTTTGTGGCGGATCGCGCCGAGGTCGAATATCCCGGTTCGAATTCCTTCGCGCTCGCGGGCGCGCACACGGCCAATGGCGCCGGCCTGCTCGCGAACGACATGCACCTGCGGCTCGGCGTGCCCAATATCTGGTATCGCGCCGTGCTCGTGTGGCCCGAGGCGGGCGGAGAGCGCCGCGTTGCGGGCGTGACGTTGCCCGGCGTGCCGTTTGTGATCGCCGGTAGCAACGGCCGCGTGGCGTGGGGCTTTACGAACAGTTACGCCGATGCAAGCGATCTGATCGTGGTGCAGACCAGCGTCTCGCCGGAGATTTACCGTGCGCCGAACGTCGATCCGCTGCCCCAGATCGAGGTGCGGCATGAAACCATCGCGGTGAAAGGGCAGGCGCCCGTGGCGATGGATTATCGTTGGACGATGTGGGGGCCGATCGTCGGAGCCGACGAGAAGGGCCATCCTATCGCGCAACGCTGGGTCGCACACGATGTGGAGGCGCTTAACTTTGGGCTCTGGGGAATGGAGACCGTGGCTAACACGGCAGCGGCGTTGGCGGTCGCCCATCGTGCGGGGATCACGCCGCAGAACATTTTGGTGGCGGATACGGCGGGTGAAATCGCGTGGACTATCGCCGGCCGTCTGCCGAAGCGGGTCGGCTACGACGGTCGCCTGCCGTCGATCTGGACTTTTGGCGACCGGCGCTGGGACGGCTTGATCGCGCCTGACGATATGCCGGTGGTGCGCGGCAACACGACGGACGGGCGGCTGTGGACGGCGAACAACCGCATCGTGGGCGGCGCGGCGCGGGCGTTGCTCGGCGACGGCGGCTACAACGAGGCGATGCGCGCGGCGCAGATCCGCGACGGCCTCATGCCACTTGAGAAGGCGCAGCCGAAGGATCTCTTGGCGGTGCAGCTCGATGATCGCGCGCTCGCGCTGGGGCGCTGGCGGGAATCGCTGCTGTCTGCACTTACGCCGGCGGCGATCGCGGAGAAAAAAGAGCGAGCGGAATTTCGCCGCCTGGTCGAAGGCTGGGACGCGCGGGCGAGCGTGGAGTCGGTGGGCTACCGATTGGTGCGCACGTGGCGCGGTGCGGTGGTGAAGCGGGTGCTTGATCCGATTTTTGCGCCCTGCGTGGAGGCGGACCGGACTTTTAATTGGGCGCGGTTGCCCTATGAGGAGCCGGTGTGGGCGATGCTGGCGGCCAAGCCGATGCACCTGCTGAACCCGCGCGAGACCTCGTGGGAAACGCTGCTCGTCGCGGCGGTCGACGATGTGATTGCGAGCCTGGACAAGACCGGCACCCCGCTCGCGCGCGCGACGTGGGGTCGGCGCAACACCGCGAAAATCCAGCATCCGCTCGCTCGCGTTTTACCGACTTGGCTGACCGGCTGGCTGAGCATGCCGGCGGATGAACTGCCCGGCGACAGCAACATGCCGCGCGTGCAGGGCGTGAGCAACGGCGCGAGCGAGCGCTTCGTAGTGTCGCCGGGGCACGAGGCGGAGGGAATTTTCCATATGCCGGGCGGGCAGAGCGGCCATCCGCTCTCGCCGTTTTATCGTGCGGGCCACGCGGCGTGGGTGCGTGGTGAGCCGACGCCGTTTCTACCGGGGAAGACGGAGCACACGGTGACGTTGCAGCCGTGAGGAGCGCAGCGGAACGCGCGGACCAATGATGTTGGATAAAAAGCATTGTCCGCTCCGAGAATCCGCCGCTTTGTCGGCGACGCACCCGCGATGAAGAAAAAAACGCGCAGCTCCACGGTCTATTTCGCCAGCGAGCTCTTCACCCTCAAGCACCTCATCGGCAACGCGTATCTCGCCGAGGCCATTTACGAGAAATCCCACGGTCGCTACCTGTGCGAGCTGCCGCAGGATTTCGAACCTCGCGGCACCACGGCGCGGGCGGTGCGGGACCAGGACATCCGCGCGCTACTCGCGTGTGATCTCGCGCTTTTTAATTTCGACGGCCCGGAACTCGATAGTGGCACGGTGATCGAATTCATGTTCGCAAAGTTCGCCGACATCCCGTGCGTGATCTTGCGGAGCGACCTGCGCAAAGCGGGCGACGGCACCGACCCCTGGAACCTGATGGCGAGTTTTTATCCGCGCACGGTGAACGTCGTGGCGCCGAGCCTGCTCGCCTACAAAACGATTTTGAAGCGCCGCCACCGTCGGATGGACGAGGTGATCCGGCTCGCGGGTCAGCACAGCACGGCCGACGCGCAGAAAATGTGTGACGACATCGCGGCCCTCTGCGTGAAGGCGCTGGACCGCGTGCGGGCGATGGAGCCGGTGATGCCGAAGCACTTGCGCGAGGAAGTTTACAACTGGCTCGCGCTCATGCCTGGTTTGCGGGGCAAAGAGAAGGAGCTGCGGAAAGAATTTGAGCACTTCCTCGAACGCAAAGTGGAGCGGGATTTGCTGTGAGATTGCCGAGTTCCGATTTGCGATTGCCGACGGGAAATCAACTAGGCCCGGCTACCTCGGATTGATCGGCAATCGAAAATCGTAAATCGAAACTTCTTTATGCCTCTCCATATTCTGAACCATCCGCTCGCGGAGCACATCATGACGCACCTGCGCGATGTGACGACAAAGCCCGCGACGTTTCGCACGCTCGCCTACCAGCTCAGTCTGTTGCTCGCCATCGACGCCACGCGGGATTTGCCGACCGAGGAGAAAGTCATCCAGACACCGCTGGAGGAAATGACCGGCCACGTGCTCACGCATCAGCCGCTCGTGGTGGTGCCGATCCTGCGCGCGGGGCTCGGGATGGTGCAGCCGTTTCTCGACACGTTTCCCGATGTGAGTGTGGGCTACCTCGGCTTGGAGCGTGATCACACGACGGCGGTGGCGCGCAATTACTACTGCAAGCTCCCGCCGCTGGTGGGCCGGCGAGTTTTCTTGGTCGATCCGATGTTGGCGACAGGAGGAAGCGCGGCGCAGGCGATCACAGTGGCGAAGGAACACGGCGCGTTCGGCGCGCAGCTCGTCTGTATCGTGGCTTCGCCCGAAGGCGTAGCGGAGGTCGAGCGGTTGCATCCCGGCACGGTGATTCACACCGCCGCGCTGGATCGCGCGCTCAACGCGAAGAAATATATTCTGCCGGGGCTCGGCGATTTTGGCGACCGACTTTACGGAACGTGACGAGCCGGTCGCTTGGAGGAGGCGTTTCGTTTACGCCAACTGCGGCACCACGAAGCCGGCGCGGTAAGCGCGCTTGAGCATCGCGTTGGCGGGGGCGGCGGAGTCGCCGGTGAAGCGTTCGTGGGCGGCGTCCACGGTGAGCGGGAGGCCGAGGGTCGCGGGGGTTTTGGCGAAATCGACGTGGTTGGCGGCGAGGTGTTCGGCCATCCGGCCGTAGGCTTCGGCGAGAGGGGCGTCGGCTTCGATTTTCGCGGCGATCTCGCCGGGGGAGGCGGCGTGGCCGACTTGGTGGGAGATGTTGCCGAGGTGGCAGAGTGCGCTGGAGACGTGGCCTTCTTCAATCGGGCCGTAGAGCTCGGCGGTTTTGCGGCTGCGGACGACGTCGATGAAGTTCTGCATGTGGCGGTCGGCGCCTTTGAACTCTTTCACGACTTTACCGGTTTTGTCGTAGGCGGTGGCGGCGAAATAGCCGTTGGTGACGATGCTGCCGCCTTCGCAGTCGATGACGTTGCCGACATCGACGCCGCGGTAGTTGTCCATGCCGGAAGTCTTGGCGGAGCCGGAATCGGAGCCTGCGCCGGCGGCGGTGCCGGCACCGGCTTTGGAGGGAAGGCCGCGGACTTCGAAGATGAGCGGGGCGGTGGCGTAGTCGTGGATGACGACTTGAGTGTTGGGCGTGTCGCCATCGTCAACGTAGCCGAGGCGGCCACCGATGCTGAGGGTGTGGCGGGGGAGGCCGGACTCACCGAGGAACCAGCGGGCGACGTCCATCTGGTGGATGCCCTGGTTGCCGACGTCGCCGTTGCCGTAGAGGTAAATCCAGTGCCAGTCGTAGTGGACGGGGCCGTTCTTCTTTGAGTTGCGGTGCGGCGGAATGAGGTCGGCGGGGCCGGACCAGAGATCGTAGTTGATCGTGGCGGGAACGGGCGTGGGCGCGGACGTTTTGCCGATGCTGTCGCGGCGCTTGTAGCAAAAACCACGGGCGGCGGTGATTTTTCCGAGGTTGCCGGCCTGGGTCCACGCGACGGCTTCGCGGAGGCCGGCGCCGGAGCGGATTTGGGTGCCGGCTTGGGCGACGCGGCTGGTTTTTTGTGCGGCGGCGACGAGTTGGCGACCTTCCCATACATTGTGGGAAACGGGTTTTTCGATGTAGATATCTTTGCCGGCTTGGAGGGCCCAGATGCCCATGAGCGAGTGCCAGTGATTCGGGGTCGCGATGGTGATCGCGTCGATGTCGGGCGCGGCGAGGAGTTCGCGGATGTCGGTGTAGGTCTTCACGTCGCCGCCGTTGACGGTGGGTTTGACCTTGGCGAGCACGGCGGTGTCGGCGTCGCAGAGCGCGACGACGCGGACGCCACTGATTTTGGCGAGGCTGGCGAGGTGGTTTTTACCGCGGCCGTTGAGGCCGACGACCGCGACGCGGATGTCGCCGTTGGCACCGAGGACCTGGCCCCACGAGCGCGCGGTGAGGGCGGTGGCGGCGCCGAGGAGCGCGGAGTTGCGGAGGAAGTGGCGGCGGCTGAGGAGGGGAAGGGGCATGAGGAGAAGTGGCGAGGGGCGGGTGGCGAGTGGGTGGGAGGACGGCGGATCACTTGCTGCGAGCGCGCCGGACAGCGGTTTACTTGGTCTTCGCGTAGTCGGCGTAGTTGGCGGCGACGTTGGCGACTTTCTCGTCGCCGAGGTGGAAGAAGAAGCGGTAGCGGAGGGTCAGGCTGCCGCCGGCGGGGATGAGGTGGTCGCCCTTGTGGGGATCGTTCGCGAATTCTTTTTCGTAGTCGTGCCAGCCGAAGGGATTGGCGGCGAAAAGGCCGTAATCGCGTGCCATCCACCACGTGGGGCGGAAATTTTTCGGGTGATCGAAGATCGCGACGCCGTAGGTGGTGCCGTTACGCTCGGCGTAGTAGTCGCACCACGGAGCGCGTTTGCCCCAGGCATCTTTGTCGCGGGCGCCGGTGGAGGTGACGATGTGGCCTTTGCCGCCGGTCTGCACTTTTTTCACCTCGTGAGGCATAGTCATCCATTGGGCGACGCGGATGGCCATGGTGCCGTCTTTGTTGTCGCCGAGGAGGAGGGGCTTGTCGGGCAGGGCCTTGAGGGTGATTTCGAAGTCGATGAAGCGGCCGGCGGCGTTGGCGTGGAAGCTGACCTTGCGCTCGTCGGTGCAGATGAGGGTGCCATCGGGCGCGAGCCAATTGTCCTTCGTGCGGATGACGCCGACAGCGCCGCTGGTGGTCTCGATGGTGCCATCGACGCGCGTGTGGCCTTTGTCCTTGGGGGATCTGCCGGCGTCGCCGGTGCCCTCGTTCCAGAAGTCGACGCCGCCGACCATGCTGTGGGCGAAATAAAGGGAGCGGTGCCATGGGTGGTCGGTGTCCTCACCGGGCGTCTCCTTCATCGGGAAGTCACGCGTGAGCGGCGTGCCGTCGGAGGCGAGGATGGGGTAACAATAGGAGCGCGAGGAACCATCGCCGTGGACGTAATCCGTAAACGGTTTGCCGCCGATCTCGACGCGGACGCGGTCGGCGAGCGGCGTGAGTTTCACGGTGGTGGCGGGGTCGCTGGCGGCGGTGGCGCGACCGATTAGGGCAAGGCAAGTGAGGAGCAGCAACGAGGCGGGGTGGGGTCTCATCATACGGGGAAATCAACCGACGCGGACACGTGACGCAATCGTTGAGATGCTTTTTCTGTTAAACACTGTTGGCGCGCTGGCACCGGGTTTGCTGAATTGGGGCATGGTTTCGAATTTCCGTTTCCCCCGCCTCGCCCTGACGGCGGGCCTCATGATTTTGGCCGGCGTGTTGCACGCGACCGAGCCGACCAAGCCGCTTTATGCGTTGTGCGGCGCCTATGCTCCCGAGATGGCGGCGCTGAAAAAGGAGTTTGGTGTGGACCCGGCGAAGGGTTGGACGCGCTCGGTGGTGAAAGGGATGGAATTCTGGCGCGGCAAGGTGGGTGCGAAAGACGTGATCGTGTGTCGCACGGGTGTGAGCATGGTGAATGCAGCTTACCAACTGCAGCTAGCACTCGATCATTTTCCGATCACGCACGTGCTCTTCGCAGGCGTGGCGGGCGGCACCGATCCGGCACTCGAAGTGGGCGACGTGGTCATCCCCGAGGCGTGGGCGAACCATGGCGAGGCGGCGTATCTTAATGAAGACGGCAAGGGCGGCTATGTGCGCCCGGATTACCTGCCGCCGGGCCGGGAGAATTTCGGGATGATTTTCCCGACGGGCACGGGTATCACGCGTGCGGGGGCGACGGACAGCGCCGAGGAGAAGTCCGAGCGGTTGGAGCTTATTCCGGTGGATGCGGAGTTGCTGGCGACGGCGCGTCGGGCTGTGCCCATGGTGCCGCCGATGAAGAAGAGCGGTCGGGTCGTGAAAATCTCGGTGGGCGGCAACGGCGTGGCTTCGACGGTGTTTTTGGACAACGCGAAATATCGCGAATGGATTTTTAAGGTCTGGCAGGCGCGCTGCACGGACATGGAATCGACGGCGCTGGCTCAGGTGGGCTACGCCAACCGCAAGCCGGTGCTGATCATCCGGGGTTTGAGTGATCTGGCGGGCGGGCAGCACGGGAAGAATCCGATCGACGACAATGAGCTGAAGGTTGCGGAGATCGCGGCGCGCGTGCTTCACGCCGTGCTCGACGAAATCAAGTGAGGGCGGCAGTGGCGCGTTCGCACGTGGCGCTGAGTCGTTTTTTCTGACTCCGAAGCTCGCGCGGGAACTCTTTTGGGTTATTGTTATTCGCAAGTTCCCATGAAAACCATTACCCGCCTCACTGTGGTTCTATTCGGATTGGTTGCTCCCCTGGCCCTGCGCGCCGCTGATGTCACCAAGGCCCCCGCTCGCACAAAAGTCATTTTTGACCATCCGGAAAAATTCACGGACGTGAAGGACGGCGATTTCGGGACCGACAAAGGTCGTGACGCGACCCTTGAGCTGATCCGCGAATTTCTCGTGGAGCGCGCGGACAAGGCGCTGCCTGCCGGGCAGAAACTCACCATCACGTTTACGGACATCGATCTCGCGGGCGATTTTGAGCCTTGGCGTGGCCCACAGTTTTCCGACGTGCGGATTGTGAAGTCTATTTATGCGCCACGCCTGAGTTTTACCTATAAAGTGACGGATGCCGCCGGTAAAATCGTGAAAGAAGGTAAGGAGGACATACGTGACCTCGCCTTCGATATGCGTCTCACGATGGATCGCCAAGACCCTCTGCGTTATGAGAAGGATATTTTGAGGGATTGGATCCGTGACGTCACACGTGCGGCTAAGTCGTAAGGCCGGAGTTGATCAAAACGAATCTCCTCCATGACGTCGCCTGAGGACGAAAGCCTCGCCCGGCTCGATAAGTGGCTTTGGGCGGTGCGGATTTTTAAGACGAGGCCATTGGCGACCGAAGCCTGTCGCGCAGGCGATGTCGCTATTGGGGACCTTGTGGCGAAGCCGTCCCGCAGCGTTCGTGGTGGGGAAGTCCTTTCGGTGCGGCAGGGCGTGGTGGTGCGGACCTTGCGGGTGGTGGGCTCACCGCGCAGCCGCGTGGGCGCGGCGTTGGTGCCCGAATATTGCGTGGAGCTGACGCCGCCGGAGGAATTTGCGAAAGCGCGAGAGATGCGGGTGCAGCAGTTGTTGGGACGCGCAGCGGGCGCCGGTCGACCCACAAAGCGTGATCGGCGGGTGCAGGACAGGCTGTTTGAGTGAGTAAAATCGTGGGCGGGGTTTCAAAGCACGGGGCGCGGTCTGGATGACGGCTGGAGGCTCGACGTGCCGGGGGGTGGCGGTGCACGTTGGGCGCGTGAACGTGTTCTCCAAATTTGAGACCGAGTTGGTGGTGCGGCCCGACGACATCGACCTCTACCAGCATGTGCATAGCACGCGTTATCTGGACTACGTGCTGGCGGCGCGTTTCGAGCAGATGGAAAAGCATTATGGCATGTCGATGCAGGCTTTTGCCGAGCGCGGACTGGGGTGGTGGATGACGACGGCGAATATCAACTACCGGCGTCCGCTGGGATGGGGCGATCGCATGACGGTGCGCTGCTGGATCGAGCATTTTTCGGAAACCGGCTGCCGAGTGGCGTTCGAGATCGAGAAAAACCCCACCGGGAAACGCGCGTGCGACGGCTACTGTGACTATGTGTTGGTGACGCTCGCGACGGGCCGGTCCACGCCGATTCCCGAGGACGTGCGGGCGAAATATTCGATCTGAGCGGTGGCGGGCGCTAGATGGAGCGCGGTGGCCTCCACGGGGAACCAGCCGGGCTACGTTGCGGGCGGGGCAGGGAAGGCGATTGGCTGAGACCACATGAGTGCTCCTACGCCTGCGCTGCGTCCCAATCAATTGCTGGCCCACATGCGTGCCGGCGAGGTAGAGCCGCTTTACGTGGTGGGAAATCACGCGACGCCGCGGCACGTGGACTTTGTGTGCGGCACAGGGCTGTTTCCCTCGCTGTGGTTCGACCTCGAGCATTTCGATATCCCGACGCAGGAGCTGGCCGTGTTGAACATGGTGGCGCGGGCTTATCCGGTGACGACGATCGCGCGGTTCAAGGCGGCGGATTATCAGAGCGTGATGCGCGTGTTGGAAAGCGGTGTGGGCGGCATCATGTGCGCGATGGTGGACAGCGCCGAGGAGGCGCGCCGCATTGTGAGCTGGGCGAAATTTAACAATCCCTCGCCCTCACCGGGCGAGGTGACGGGCATGCGGGGCTGGAATGGCGGCGGCGTGGATGCGCGTTACGGCACGGTGCCGGCGGCGGAGTATGTGCGGCATCAGAACAACGAAGTCGCGGTGCTCATGCAGATCGAGACGGAGGAGGCGGTGGCCGTGCTCGACGAGATCGTGGGAGTGCCGGGCGTGGATGGGATTTTCTTTGGGCCCGGCGATTATGCGCATCGCATCGGCAAGCTCGGCCAGATCACGCATCCCGATGTGATGGCGGTGATGAAACGGTTGGCGGAGTCTTGCCGGCGGCAGGGGAAATTTTGGGGCACGCTCGGGGTGGGCGCGGAATCGTATCAACAGGTGCGCGCGCTGGGGGCGCAGTTGATCTGCCCGGGTGGCGATGTGCGCGTGATGAATTTCGGGATGCGCGAACTGGCGAAGACGTTTGCGGCGACGCAGTGAGCCGGCGCAAAGCGTGCGCGAATGGAAATAGTTACGCTTTTGGAGCGGCGAGTGAGGGATTGGGCACGAACGTAGCTTCGATGCGGTGGACGGGATGCGCGATGGCCTCACCACGCAGGATGGTTTGGAGGGGATGCAGGAGGCGCTTGGCGTAGGTCTTCGCGTTGCACGAGTAACGGGCGGGCGCGGGCGTGACGTAGGCGAGGAAGGCGTCGTCGTCGCGGGACACGAGCGAGACATCCTGCGGCACGCGCAGGCCGCGTTGGGCGAGAAACGTGATCGTGCTCAGGTAATAAACGGGGTTGGCCACGAGGAGCGCGGTCGGGGTGACGGTGGCGTTGAAGAGGCGGGCGAGCGTGCGGTTCACACCTTCGACGGTGCCGTCGTGGCGGAGGACGGTGGGCTCCACTTCGGCCTTAGAAAAACGGCGGATGCCGTCGATGAAGCCGGCCTCGCTCTCGAGGTCGCCGGCTCGCTGCGATTGTTTGGTGAGGAAGGCGACGCGGCGGTGGCCGTGGCGGAGCATCGCGCCGACGGCGTGGCGGCAGATGGCGAAGTTGTCCCAATCGACGTTGGGTAAATCCAGGCCGGGATGGCAGGAGCCGGCGATGACGCAGGGGACGTGCTGGTCGCAGAACCATTGTTGAATCTGCTCGTTGGTGTGCGCGAGGACCCAGCACGTCTGCGGGTTTTGCTGCACGAGGCGGGCGAGCGCTTTGTCGGGGTGGGCGTTGAAAAAGCGGTGGCCGGCGAAGGTGGCGAGGCGGACATCGCGCTCGATGAGGAGCGCGCGCAATTCATCGACCCAGAGCGCGGTGTAGGGACGGAGATTTTCCAGAGACTCGGGCGTGAGGAGGCCGATAGAAGCGACGGCGGGCGTGGTGGCGGGCACGGCGGTGCCGGCGGCGATGCGGTGGCCGAGGCCGTGGGTGGTGACGAGCACGCCGTCGCGCTGAAGTTGGAGGAGAGCCTTGCGGAGGGTTTTGCGACTGACCTGCAGGGTGGCGGTGAGGGCGCGTTCGCCCGGAAGCCATTCCTGCCAAGTGCCGGCGGCAATGCCTTCGGCGATGCGCGCGGCGACTTGGGCGGCGAGCGGTTGGTAGGTGGACGAACGGAGCGGCATCGAAGGACGCGCGGAAAGGAAACGCGTCAGCGAGCGTGCGCGTGGGGATCGCCGTCGTCGAGGTTGAGGTTCTCGGGCCAGGCGAGTTCCACGCCTTGCGCGACGAGGGTTTGTTGGAAGGAAGCGCGGGTGTCGGCGTCGGCGTGAACGGAGGCGGGCGTGCGCTGGTGAGTGAGGCAGAACGCAGCGAGCGCGCCGGCGGCTTCACCGATGTTCCACTCGACGGGATGG
>JANXLP010000310.1 GCA_025355125.1 Opitutaceae bacterium
CTTTATCCAAGGAGCGGGTGAAACCACCGCGCAGGATGTAGATGATCGCTAAGAAGCCGGCGAGGTAGGTGGCCGAGTAGCCGATGGTCACGATCACGACGTGCGTCGCCAACCAGAAGTTGGAATCGAGCACGGCGCGCATCATTTCCAACGTATCGCCGGTGAGGGAAAGGTGGTGGGCGATGAGCAACGTGGCGAAACCGGTGAGCCCGGCGGCGACGCTGCCGATGGCGTTTTTATAAATCGCCTCGAGAATGAGGCAGAGACCAACGGAGCCCCAGCCGATGAAGAGTGCGGACGAGTAGAGGTTCGTGACGGGCGGGCGACCCTCGAGCCACATGCGCGTGGCGATGCCGGCGGTGGTGGCGATCCAAGCGAGGCCGACGAGATAGAAGGCGGAGCGAGCGAGCGTGTCGGGCCACTTCAGCCATGAAAAGAGAGCGAGGAGGAAGGCGAGAACGTAGAGCGACATACTCACGTAAAACGGCTCGGCGGCGTTGAAGCGGACTTCGGCGTCGGCTTTCGTGAGCTGTGAGCCGAAGCGTTTTGCAATTTGGGCGCGGTAGAGTTCGAGGATCTTGTTGAACTGCTCGGGCTGGTGTTGGCGCCATGCATAGCCGAGGCCGGCGTAAGCGAGGACGCTCGAATCGACTGAGCCGCGTTGGAAAGAACCGATGAGTGACTGGCCGGTGGTCTGCCACGCGGTGTCGTCGGTCGTCTCGGTGGTGGGCGGGATCGCGAGGAAATTGCTAGCCTCGGACATGAAAACGTAGCGCTGGCCGAGTTCGATCATGGCTTTGGCGACTTCGGCATCGTGGGGCTTGCCGGCGGCTTTGGCGCGGACGGCGGCGACGCCTTCAGGGATCATTTTCTGGAAGCGTAACAGCTCGGCGAGGAAGTCGTCGGTCGTGGGCGGTGCGAGGGTGTGCTTTAGGCGCTGATAGTGGACGAGGGCGCCGTAGAGTTGGGTCACGGCGCGTTGGAAGGGTGTGCGCACGGCTGAGTCCACCGAACTGGCGAGACGGGCCTGGCGCTCGAGCTCGGCGAGTTTCTTCGTGAGCTGGGTATAAGAGAAGCGCTTGTTGCCGTCGCCGTCCTCGGCCTTGAGTTCGAAGAGCGCGAGCAGGTCGGGATGAACAATTTCGAAAGTCCTGTAGGTATCGGCGATCGCGGACTGGAAGAAAACGTCGAGCAGCCACTCGGTGGGCGTCGTCTTCAGGCCGGCGGGGGAGATGACGGTCTGGCGGCCTTGGAGGAGGAGGAGGGAGTTGCGCGCGACGGTGTCGAGGGGCTTCATGCGCCCGTTGGCGAGGATCGGCAGTCGGCCGAAGGCGGCGAGGTCGTAGGCAGACTTGGTCTTCGTGGCGAAGATGGCCTCGGAGTCGTAGGGCGCGTAGAGGGTCGGCGCGCGGAGTTTGCTGCCGAGGTAGAGCGCGCCGAGAGCGAGGATGAGGAGAGGGATGAACTTTTTCATACGGCGGCGGAGGCGACTTTACGGCGACGGGCGATGAAGGCGACGAGATGGATGCTAAACTGGATGAGCAGTCCGAGAGTCATGAGGGCGCAGGCGATATAGGGTAGTTGCCAGCTCGGGTTGCGGACAACTTGGAGGATGGTGGTTTTGGACCCGTCGAAGCCGGACTGGTAGAACGTGAGGCCGGCGTAGCGCAGCGGGTTATTCATGTAGATGAGCACCTCGCGGTCGTCGCGGCCGTCGGGCGTGTTCAGGCGGATGCGGCTGGAGAAATTTTTAGGGAGCTCGGTGCCCGAGTAAACGTCGTGGGAGAATTTCAACAAGGTCAGCGAGTAAGGTTTGTAGGTGCGTTGGAAGCGGAAGCCGATCTTCCACGTGCGACCGGCGTATTCGAAGCGTTGGGGAGGCATGCCGGGATTGGCGTAAACGAGCCAGGTGCCGATGGGGCCTTCCGCGCCGACGAGCTCGACGTAGGCGGCGGGAACGTTGCGCTCATCCTGCTTGTAGGTAAGCGGGAGTGGGACGACGCCGACTTGCAGGCCGATGCCTTTGGTCGCGATGGTGGGCGGGGGAGCTTTCGAGTCGCCTTCGGGAATCGTGGCGTTCGGGTAGTAGAGCTTGGGGACGACGCGGAAGGGGAGTTTGGCGTGCTGGATGGCCTCGCCGGCTGCGACGATTTTTTCGGGGATCACAACGACGTCGTCAAAATTGGCGTCGGTGGTTTCGGTGATGGCGAGTTCGTTGAAGCGATAGCTCTCAGAGTAATTTTTCGTCTGTCCTTCATCGAGGCGGAGGGCGAATTCTTCCTGCCAGAGACCGGTGAGGAGTTCGCCGACGAGCAGAATGATGAGGCCTACGTGCGTGAGCCAGATGCCGGATTTTTTGGCGGACAACTTGAAGCGGTAAACCTGCGCGCTGATGAGGTTCACGAGGAGGAAACTGCCGATGAGGTAGCCGCCGGGGAAGACGGGCACGGGGATGTCGCCGACGCGCCAAAGGACAAAGAGCGAATGAAAATACTTCTGCTGAACAGCCCAGATACCGAGGTTCACCTGATCGAGCGTCGCGGCGAAGATGAGGATGATCGAAAGGGCGAGGAGGACGATGGTGAGCTTCAGCGAAACGAAGAAGTCTCGGAACTGGCGGGTGACGTCGTTCATGGCGTGGCGCCGGGGGCGCGGATGGTTTTGAGGAAAGCGGCGAAGGTGGCTTGCTCGCGGCCGACCAGGTTGGCGGGGCCGGAGAGTTTGAAGAACCACGTGGCTTCGCCGACGGGGATGATGGCGCCGAGCACGCGCTGGGGCGAGGCGGCGGTGCCGCCGGTGAAGTCGGCGACGGTGAGGTGGAGGTCGTTGGAATCGACGTGGGTGGTGGCGGTGGCGAGTTCGGACTCGGCGAGCGGCGGGAGCTGAATCTGGCCGCGCCAGCGGTTCACGTTGGCGAGATCGCCGCCGACGTTGCCGGGGAAGGCGGTGATGGAAAGATCGGCGGTGGCGCCGGAGTCGCCGGTGATGGCGTAGCTGCCCTTGCGCATGGCGGAGGCGGGCTTGGCGGTCCAGTGGGCGGGGGCGGTCCAGACGAGGCCTGGGCCGCCGGCGGTGGTGACGGCGGTGTTGGCCATGGTGGCGCCGGCGCTCGCGGCGGGAGGAGTGACGGGCGCCAAAGAGGGGGCCGCTGCGGCGGGCATGACGGAGTCTTTTTCCTTAGGAATGCGATAGCTCGCGATCTTCGGATCGCGGCACGAAGAGAGCAGGAGTAGGGCGACTGCAGAAAGGGGTAGCAGACGTGTGTGCATGAGAGTTGAGAGCTATTCTGCGCAGGAGGGAAAGTTCAACCCTATCCGACAAGTATGAGGAAAAGGCGAAGGGGTGGATTAGAACCTACGCGGGCGAGGCCGGGGGCGTGATCGGGCTCGCGCGGGCTTTTGGGCGCTGGCTTGGTGGAAGCGCTTTGATGATGAAGACAACTTAACGCGTTGGGAATGGTTATAAGTGGGGTGGATTTGTCCTGCTTTTGCTGTTGGTGCCGCTGACGAAAGTCAGGGAGGGAAAAGGACTAGAGCCGGAGCGCGTGGTGGAGTTGCCGCCGTTGATCGTTGAAGATTCGAAAGTGCCGACGCGGTGGCGTTATGCGGCGTTTTCGGGAATGGAGTTTCTCGACTGCTGCGACGACGATCTGACGCTGCAATTGATGGAAACGGTGCACCGGATGATGCAGCAACTGGATCAGTTCGTGCCACCGCAACTGCGCATCCGTTTGGATGCGCCCGTTTCCTATGTGCTGTTCGACGAGAAATCTAAACTGCAGGGGGCGTCTGAGATCTTGGCGGAGATGGATCGCGCTGGTGTGCTGAAGCAGACGGCGATTCGTGGGATGACGGTGCGGCAGATTCCCAATTTTCGTTTCTGGGATCGGGACAAGCTCTCGGTGTTTTTCGTGATGAAGGAGGATTTGATGGGGAGCGGGGCGCTCACGCTGACGCCGGGTTATGTGCGCTATGTATTGGAAAAGCGCACGCCGGCGCTGCCACGGTGGTTCATCGAGGGAATGATGATGCTGTATGAGACGGCAAAACTGGAGGGGCCGGAGATCAAATGGCGGATGTTGGCCAATCCGGTGCGCAACACCGTCGTGCAAGATCCATCGGTCGTGCTGGGGCCGGCGATTTGGATTTCGCCGGAAGAGACCAAACTTATCCGCAAGAAATCGGAGGCGTGGCATCCGAGGTTGTTGGAGTTGGCGGAGATTTCTAATTCCCCGCCGCCGTCGAATCCCGATTTGAAACCGATGACCTCGGCGCACGGTATTCCGGTTTGAGCTCAAGATAGAGCGCGGGGTGAACGCAGGAAGCGCAGGGCGGCGGCGGGGAGGGAGGCGTAGTGCTGGGTGCGGGCGGAGAGGTTGAGGGAGCCGTCGCGCAGGAGCGCGCCGAGCAGGG
>JANXLP010000312.1 GCA_025355125.1 Opitutaceae bacterium
GTCGTGCAAATCCTCCATCGCGGCTGGGACCAGCACGGCAACCTCCCCGGCGACCACCGCCTCCAGTGCGCCGACACCGACCAAGCCTGCTACGCGCTCATCACCGACCTCAAGCAGCGCGGCCTCCTCGACGACACGCTCGTCATCTGGGCCGGCGAATTCGGCCGCACCGTCTATTCGCAAGGCACGCTCACGCAGACCAACTACGGCCGCGATCATCACCCGCGCTGCTTCAGCGTCTGGCTCGCCGGCGGCGGCGTGAAGGGCGGCATCGTCCACGGCGAGACCGACGACTTCTCCTACAACATCACCCGCGATCCCGTCAGCCTTTACGACCTCAACGCCACACTCCTCCACTGCCTCGGCATCGATCACGCGAAGTTCACCTTCAAATCTCAGGGCCTCGACCAACGCCTCACCGGCGTCGAGCCCGCCAAAGTCATCCGGGAGATCCTCGCATGAACCGCTCCGTCCTTTTCCTGCTAGCCGTCGCGCCATTTACCCTCCACGCCGCCGAGCAAAAAATCTCCTTCAACGAGCACATCCGCCCGATCCTCTCGGACAACTGCTTCTCCTGTCACGGCACCGACGCCGCCCACCGCAAAGCCAAGCCCCGCCTCGACACGCCCGAGGGCGCCTACGCCGAGCGTAACGACACCCGCGCCATCGTCCCCGGTAAACTCGAAGACTCCGAACTCTGGCACCGCATCAACAGCACCGACGAGGACGAGATCATGCCCTCGCCCGACTCCCACAAAAAACCCCTCACCATCGCCCAGCGCGACCTCATCAAACGCTGGATCGAGCAAGGCGCCCTCTACCAAAAACACTGGGCCTACGAACCCATCGCCCGCGCCGAGATTCCGAAAATCGAAAATCAGAAATCGAAAATCCAAAATCCCATCGACGCCTTCATCCTCGCCCAACTCGCCCCTCACAAACTCACCCTCTCGCCCGAAGCGTCGCCGGAGATCCTCCTCCGCCGCCTCACCCTCGACCTCACCGGCCTCCCTCCCACCACCGCGGAGCTCGACGCGTATCTCGCCGAATCAATCCACAATCGGCAATCGGCAATCGAAAATCTGGTCGACCGTCTCCTCGCCTCACCCCGCTACGGCGAACACTTCGCGCGCACCTGGCTCGACGCCGTCCGCTACGGCGATACCCACGGCATGCACCTGGACAATGAGCGCACGATCTGGCCCTACCGCGACTGGGTCGTCCGCGCTTACAACGAGAACATGCCGTTCGATCAATTCACCATCGAGCAACTCGCCGGCGATCTTCTCCCCAAGCCCACCCTCAGCCAACTCATCGCCACCGGCTACAATCGCAGTATCGTCTCCACCTCCGAAGGCGGCACCATCGAAGCCGAGGCCGAGGCCCGCAATACCGCCGACCGCACCGACACCACCGCCGCCGTCTGGCTCGGCCTCACGGCCAACTGCGCCTCCTGCCACGATCACAAATTCGACCCGCTCACCCAGCGCGAGACCTACGCTTTCGGCGCGTTCTTCAAAGGCCTCTCCGATCGCGTCTGGGACGGCAACGTCCCGCTCCCCGGCCCCCGCGTCCTCCTCGCCAACGCCGCGCAACAGAAGCGCATCGACGAAATCGCCGTCACCCTTCCTCCGCTGCAAGCAGCCCTCAGCGTCCGCGCCGCCGCCGTTGCCGCCACCGGCCTCGCCCCCACCGCCAAACCCGCCAAACAGCCCGTCACCTACGAAGTCATCTGGGCCGAAGACGGCGACGTGCCCACCGATAAAAATTTCTCCGCCCCACCGCCCGCCGGCACGTGGCGCACCGGCCCGGAAGTCCCGCTCGTCGGCGGCCAGCGCGCCCTCCGTCTTGAAGGCTCGGTCACGGATCGTCTCGTAACGTTCGCCACCGGCGAAGTCCCCCTCGTCCTCCGCACCGGTCTCCGCGCCTTCGCCCATTTCCGCGCCGATCCCGCGAAGCCGCCCCGCGCCGTCAGCCTCGAACTCATGGCCGCAGGAAAACTAAAACGCGCCATCTGGGGCGACCCCACCGCTTTCGGCCCCGACGCCGCCACCGACGCGATTCTCGCCGGCCCGTTGCCTGTTAGCGGCGCCTACTTCCGCCTCGAAATCGACGCCCTCGCCGCCGGCCTCACCGAGGGCAAAAGCTACACCGGCCTCCGCCTCTCACAAAGCGACGGCAACGCGTGGTGGGACCACATCGGCACCATCAACACGAGCCCCAACGCCGCCGAAGATCCGCTCCTCGCCATCGACGCGTGGATCACTCCGCCCAAGCGTTCCGAGACCGATTACGCACTCCGCGATCTGCCCGTGCTCCTCGACGTGAAATATCTGATGAGCCTCTACATTCGCCAGCAGAACGAAGAGGAGAAACAGCGACGCTCCGATTTCTACCGAGACTACATCTACGGTCCCTCCCGCGGCGCGCTTGAGACCGAAGCCTTCGCCGCTCGCCAACTCATCGCCGAGCAAGTCCACTACGAACTCCTCCTCCCCGGCACGCTCATCTCGCGCGAACTTCCCGAACCGCGCGCCGCGCACGTGCTCCTTCGCGGCCAATACGACGCGCTCGGCGAACTCGTCACTCCCGCCACGCCCGCCTTCCTCCCGCCGCTTACTCCCACCAACCCTGCCCGCGCCACCCGCCTCGATCTCGCTCGCTGGCTCGTCGATGGTAAAAATCCCGTGCCGCCGCGCATCGCCGTGAACCGTATCTGGCAGCAAGTCTTCGGCGCCGGCCTCGTCCGCACGCCTGCCGACTTCGGCTCGCAGGGCGACCCGCCCACGCATCCCGCGCTTCTCGACTGGCTCGCCAGCGAGTTCATCGCCACCGGCTGGGATACCAAAAAAATGGTCCGCCTCCTCGTCACCTCGCGCACCTATCGCCAAGAATCCACCGCTACACCCGCGCTCCTCGAGTTCGACCCGGCCAACAAACTCCTCGCCCGCGGCCCCCGCGTGCGCCTCGATGCCGAAGTCCTCCGCGACCAGGCCCTCTCCCTCGGCGGCCTCCTCGTCCCCACCCTCGGCGGCCCGCCCGTGCGCCCGTATCAGCCGATCAACGTCTGGGAGCCCGTCGCCTACCCGGACAGCAACACCCGCTTCTACACGCCCGACTCCGGCGACGCGCTCTACCGCCGCAGCCTCTACACGTTCATCAAGCGCAACGCCCCCGCGCCTGCGCTCACCACCTTCGACGCGCCTTCGCGTGAAGCCTTCTGCCCCGTGCGCGGCCACACCAACACCCCGCTCCAAGCCCTCGCGCTCATGAACGATGTGCAACAATTCGAAGCCGCCCGCGCCTTCGCCGAAAAAATCCTCGCCCGCGACGAGCCCGACCCCGCGCGCCTCGCCTACGCCTTTCGCGCCGTCACCGCCCGCGTCCCCACCGCTGCCGAGCGCATCCTCCTCACCACGGCCCTCGCCAAACAACGCGCCCACTTCGCCGCCGATCCGGAAGCCGCCAAAAAGATCCTCACCAACGGTGAATCCAAACCCACCCGCAACTTCTCCGCCCCCGACTTCGCCGCCTACACGCTCGTCGCGAATCTTCTCCTCAATCTCGACGAAGCCATCACCCGCAACTGAGCCGTCTGCGCTCCTACGACGAGGGCACGGACCGCCCGGTCCGTTTCATATCTCCCCACCTCGCCGTTCTATTGAGGCCTGATGCCGCCTCCCGCCCACCCCATGCTGATCACCAAGATTGAAACCATCGTCCTATCCCGCGGTATCACCGTCCACGCCGGGGAGATCAGTTGGCTCTGGGTCCGTATCCACACCGACAACGGTCTCGTCGGTCTCGGCGAAACCTACCCCGCCGCCGACTCTTGCGAAGCCGTCGTGCGCAAGCAACTCGCTCCGCTCCTCCTCGGCCGCGACGCCCGCGAGATTGATCGCCTCTGGAACGACATGTTTCTCGCCGTCGGTTACCACGGCTGGGCCGGTGCCGAACTCCGCGCCATCAGCGCCATCGACCTCGCCCTCTGGGACCTCCTCGGCAAATACACCGGCCAACCCGTTTACCAACTCCTCGGCGGCAAGTCCCGCGACTCCATCCGCACCTACAACACCTGCTACGATCACATTTACAATTTCAACACCGACGCCGGCCTGCTCGCCCAGGACCTCCTCACGCAAAATATCCGCGCGATGAAGATCTGGCCCTTCGACGCCACCGCCCTCAAAAACGGCGGCCAATTCATCACCGGCGCCGAACTCGACCACTGCCTCGCACCCGTCCGCAAAATCCGCGACACCGTCGGCGCCGACATCGAAATCGCCATGGAATTCCACGGCTACTGGAATGTCCCTAGCGCCATCAAAATCGCCCGCGCGCTCGAACCCTACGGCGTCATGTGGCTCGAGGAAATGCTCCCGCAGGACAACCTTGCCGCCTATCGCACGCTTAAGGACGAGACGTCGATTCCCCTCATCCTCAGCGAGCGCCTCATGACGCGCTGGCAGTTTCGCGAAGTCCTCGAACACGGCACCGCCCAGATCATCAACCCCGACATCTGTTGGTGCGGCGGCCTCTCCGAGGCCAAGAAAATCGCGACCATGGCCGAGACCTACTACGTGCCCGTCGCCCCGCACAACTGCGGCGGCCCCGTCCTCCATCTCGCATCGCTCCACCTCTCGCAGAATCTCCCCAACCTTTTCATCCTTGAAACCGTCCGCCGCCACTATCTGAAGGAATACCGAGGCCTCGTGAACTTCACCGGCCCCATCGACTCCGACGGCCAGTTCCGCGCCCCGACCGGCCCCGGACTCGGAATCGAACTCGACCCCGCCGTCTTTCAGCGCCCCGATGTGCGCGTCCGCGAGATCGTCCGATAAGCCGCCCCTCGCCCCACTACCCCATGCCCGTTACCCCACCCGCCTCCCCCCCGCCCTCCGGCCAAATCCCCACCCGCGCCCGCCACTGGGTCGTCGTCTTCGCCATCAGCCTCGCGATGATCTGCTATATCGACCGCGTCATCATCGCGCAGGCCGCTCCCGCGATCCGCGCCGATCTCGGGCTCTCCCTCGTGCAATGGGGCTGGGTGCTCGGCATCTTTTCTTGGGCCTACACCCTCTGCGAAATTCCCGGCGGTTGGATGGGCGACAAATGGGGCGCGCGCAAGGTGCTCCTTCGCGTCACCGTGCTCTGGTCGTTTTTCACCGCCGCCACCGGCTGGGTCTGGAGCTACACCTCGCTGCTCGTCTGCCGCCTTCTGTTCGGCGTAGGCGAAGCCGGCTGTTTCCCCAACCTCGCCAAAGCCTTCACCGTCTGGCTCCCCGCCAACGAGCGCGTGCGCGCCCAGGGGCTCATGTGGTTCGCCGCGCGCTGGGGCGGCGCGATCACCCCGCTCCTCGTCGCCATCATGCTACAATACGTGCCGTGGCGCCGCGTCTTCGAAATCTTCGGTGTGCTCGGCATCATCTGGGCGATCGTCTTCTGGTGGTGGTTCAAGGACAGCCCGCACGACCACCCCGCCGTCAACGCCGCCGAGCGCGCACTCCTGCCCGCCAAGCTCGACGACTCCGCCCACACCGGCGTGCCGTGGCGGAAAATTTTCCGCAACCGCTCCATCATGCTGTTGTGGCTCCAGTATTTTCTCCTGAGCTACGGCTGGTGGTTTTACATCCAGTGGCTGCCCACCTACCTGCGTGAAGCCCGCGGTTTCGCCCTCCAGCGCGACGCCCTCACCGGCGCCCTGCTCGCCGGCCTGCCGCTGTTCCTCGGCGGCATCGGCTGCTGGATCAGCGGACAATTCTCCCCCGTGCTCGCCCGCAAACTCGGCAGCACCCGCCGCGCGCGCAGCGTGCTCGGCATGGGCGGCCTCCTCAGCGCCGCCGCCCTGCTCGTGATTTCCGTGCAGATCAGCAATCCGTTCCTCGCAATCCTCGCGATGGGCTTCGCCAGCTTCGCCAACGACCTCACCATCCCCTGCGCGTGGGGCGCGTGCATGGATATCGGCGGTCGCTACGCCGGCTCCGTCTCCGGCGGCATGAACATGGGCGGAGCCGGTGGCGGCGCCGTTGCCGGCCCGATGGTCGCCTACCTCCTGATCTGGTCGGGCAACAATTGGAACGTCCCGATCTACGTCGCCGCCGTCGTCTATGTTTTCGCCGCACTCTGCTGGCTCGGCATCGACTCCGTCACTCCCCTCCAAACCGGTGATGAAAAGCCCCAGCCTGTCGCCTAAGCCGTCCCGTTAACCGTATCGCTTTTCCCCTTCTCCCCATGAAATTGTTAATCTTCCTCGTCGCCCTCGCCTGTAGCGCGCTTACCCAAGCCGCCGAGCCGCTCTTCCCACAGGCCCCCGGCATGGTCTCTTACACCTACCGCGACCTTCTCAAGAAAGACCTCACCGGCACGCTTGATCTCATCCGCTCGCTCGGCGTCACCGACATGGAGTTCTCCAACCTCTTCGGCAAAACCGCTGCCGAGATCCGCCAGGCCCTCGACGCGCGCGGCATGGTCTGCTCCTCCTTCGGCGTCAGCTACGCCGAGGCGCTCCAACAGACCGACGCGGTCGCCGCCAACGCGAAAATTCTCGGCGCGAAATTCGTCCGCGTCGCCTGGCTCCCCAACCGCCAGCCCTTCACCCTCGCGCACGCCGAACTCACCGCGACCGAGTTCAACCGCATCGGCAAAGACCTCCGCGAGAAACACAGTCTCACGTATTGCTACCACATCCATGGCTACGAATTCACCCCGCACGCCGATGGCACGCTCTTCGATGTGCTCATGGCCAAGACCGATCCGAAATACGTGAGCATCGAACTCGACCTCCTCTGGGCCTTCTTCCCCGGCCAAGACCCCGCCAAGCTCCTCGGGAGCTACGGCGACCGCATAAAACTCATCCACCTAAAAGACCTCAAAAAAGGCATCATCGGCGACGCCTCTGGCAAGACCGCCGTCGAGAACGACGTCGCCCTCGGCACCGGCCAGCTCGACCTCCCGGAAATCCTCCGCGCCGCCAAGAAAGCCGGCGTCCAGCACTACTACATCGAAGACGAGAGTCCCAGCATCGCGACTCAAGTCCCCCAATCGATCACCTACTTAAAGTCACTCACGCTCTGAACCATCGGCGCCGCCAACGTAGTGCCCCATCTGTTCCTCGCGGCTCCCTTCGGCGGAAACCTTGGACGTTTCCAAAAGAAAACCCCTGACGACAATTAATCGCAGGGGTTAAAAAATTCTGGTGCGGCCATAGGGAGTCGAACCCCAAACCTCCAGATTCGTAGTCTGGCGCTCTATCCAGTTGAGCTATGGCCGCGTAGCAGAGGGCGAAAAGAAGCAAACATTCGCTGCGCAGTGCAAGCGATAATTTGGGCCGTGCGTCGGGTTCGCACGGTATTCCGGTTTGAGCTCAAGATAGAGCGCGGGGTGAACGCAGGAAGCGCAAGGCGGCGGCGGGGTGGGAGGCGTAGTGCTGGGTGCGGGCGGAGAGGTTGAGGGAGCCGTCGCGCAGGAGCGCGCCGAGCAGGG
>JANXLP010000701.1 GCA_025355125.1 Opitutaceae bacterium
CTTCGTCGCGATCGCCACCACCTGGCTCGTATCCTCGATGTTGCAGAACACCATTCCCAGCGCCGGATCGCCCACGGCAAACTCCGGTTTACCCGGCAGCGCGATGGTCGCGATGACAACCCCGGTCTCCGCCGCAAACACCGTTACCGTTTTCCCGCGGCCGTTGAACGCATAGACTTCTTTCCGGCTCGGCTCGTAAAAAACCGCGTCCGGATTCGCACCCGTGCTCACCTTGGAGAGCGTCTTGAGCGTCTTCAGATCGACGATGCTCACGGTGTTCTCTTTGCCGTTGCTCGCAAAACCACGGCCCAGCTCCGGTGCCACCGCGAAGCCATGCACGCCCGCCGTATCGGCGATTTCGCCCACCACGGCGTCCCTGTCGAGGTCGATCACGACGACCCGCGTCGCATGCGCCACATAGAGCCGGCGCGCCGCCGTATCGACCGACAGATAGTCCCACCCGCCGTCGCTGGCGACCGGGATGGCTTTGATAAAATGATAGGCGGACTCCGCCCGCAGGGGCGAAAGCACGGCGAGGGCGAGACTCGAGAGGAGTCCGCCGAAAACGAGCGGGTAGGTTTTCATGATTGGGAAGAAGGACCGGATTGGGCCGGAAGGTCGGACGCCGGCGGCACGTGCGCCCAGCGCAACGCGAGGGTCGGCAACACCAGAAGATTGAGCACGGACGAGGTCAGCAGGCCGCCCAGAATCACGATCGCCATCGGCCCCTCGATCTCCCGCCCCGCCTCGCCACTGCCGAGCGCCAGCGGCAACAACCCGAGCGCCGTCACCGCTGCGGTCATCAGAATCGGCACCAGCCTCTCCGATGCTCCGCGGATCGCCGTCTCCAGATTCCACGCCGCACCCTCCTGCGCCACGAGGTGCTGATAGTGCGATATGAGCATGATCGCGTTGCGCGTGGTGATCCCGAAAAGCGTCACAAAACCCACCAAGGAGCCCATCGTGAGCCCGCCTTCGCCCGCCTCGTCCATCAGGCTCGTCAGATAGACCGCGAGCACTCCGCCCGCGAGTGCCATCGGCAGGTTCACCAGCATCAGCCCCACATTGCGCCAGTGCCCGAGCACCACCGAGAGCAGGAGCAAAATCCCCACCGCCGCGATCGCCGTGTGCAACAGAAGTTGCTTTGTCGCCGCCGCCTGCGCCTCCGCCGCTCCCGCGTAGCCCAGATACATGCCGGGCGGCAGTGTGACTTTCCGCTCGATACTCGCCCGCGCCTCGGCGACGAACGACTGCACATCCCGCCCCGCCGGGTTGCACGTGATCGTTTGCCGCCGCCGCGCGCCGTCGTGCAAGATCGAGAACCGCCCGCTCGTCCGATACACCGCCGCCACTTCGCTCAGCGGCACCCGCTGGCCCACCGCCCCGCTGAGCAACAACGAACCCACGCCAGCCGCGTCTCGCCGGCTCTCCGCGTCTAGGATCACGGCCACATCCGCCACGCGGTTCTCCTGATAAATCTGCGTCACCACCGTGCCCTGATAGGCCGTCTGGATTGCGTCCAGCACTTCGACCGGCCGCAGTCCGAATTCCGCCATCCGCTCCGGCCGCAATCGCACCGCGATGCGCGGCGCACCCGGAGGAGATTTTAACTGCACGTCGGCCGCACCCGGCACGGACGCGAGCACGCGCGCGATTTCCCGCGCCTTCTCATCGAGCGCATCGAGGTCGTCCCCAAACACGTTCACCACCACGGGAGAAGTCTCCCCGCTGATACTCTCGCCGATACGATCCCCCAAAAACGTCATCACCTCAAACTGGATGCCAGGCACCGCCGCCAGCACCGCGCGGATTTCCTCCGCCGCCTTCGCCTGCTCCTCGCCGTCCAACGGTTTCAATTCCACGTGAAACTCGCTCCGATGCGGCCCCCACGGGTCCTCGCCCTGCTCGGCGCGGCCGATCTGCTGCTCCACGGTGGCGATGTGCTCATTTTTGAGCAGGTCCTGCGCGATTCCTTTCCCGATCCGCAGCATCTCGGGCAACGACGTGCCCGGCGCCGTCGAGACCGCCAGCACGAAATGTCCCTCGCGGAACTCCGGCAAAAATTCCCCGCCCAAAAACGGCAGCCGCGCCAACGCCGCCGCGCACAACAGCGCCACCACGCCCACCACGCTCCGCGGATGCCTCGCCACCGCGCGCAACACGCGCTCGTAGCCCCGCCGCAACCAGCGTTGCAACCGCGGCGTCTCCTCCGCCCCCGCGCCGGCCGAGAAAAACACCAGCGTCAGCGCCGGCGTCACCGTCAGCGCCACCGCGAGCGAGGCCAGGATCGCCAGAATATAACTCTGCGCCAGCGGCGCGAAAAAACTCCCCTGCAGCCCCGTCAGCGTCAGCACCGGCACAAACACCAGCACCACGATGAACGTCGCGTAAACAATCGCCGTGCGCACCTCCAGCGAGGCGTCGAAGATCACCGTCAGCACCGCACGCGGCTTCGCCAGCGCGCTGTTCTCCCGCAGCCGGCGCAGGATGTTTTCCACGTCGATGATCGCGTCGTCCACGACTTCCCCCAGCGCGATGGCCAGCCCGCCGAGTGTGATCGTGTTGAGCGTCACCCCCAGCCGATCAAGCACGAGGATCGCGCCGAGCAGCGAGAGCGGAATCGCCGTGAGGGAGATAAATGCCGTCCGCCAGTGCCCCAGAAACAAAAACAGCACCACCGCCACCAACCCCGCCCCGAGCAGCAGCGAGTGCCGGATATTTTGCAGCGAGGTCTCGATAAACGACGCCGGCCGGTGCAACCGCGGATAAAGCCTGATCCCCTCTTTCGCGAAGATCGGTTTTAGCTCGTCCAGTGCCGCCTCGAGACCCTCCGTCACCTCCATCGTGTTGGCCCCATACTGGCTCGATAGCGTCATCAGCACGCCCTCGCGCCCCATGATCAGGGTGTCGCCAAACTTCGGCTCCGCCCCCTCCGACACCGTCGCCACATCACGCAACCGCACCGGACTCCCGCCGGCGCTCATCGCCACGACGATTCCGCCTAGCGCCCCTGCCGTGAGCGTCTGCCCCTCCGTCTGCACCACCACGCGCTGGTTCGCCGTCTCGATAAACCCCGCGCCGCGCACCCCGCTCGCCAGCCGCGCCGCCGCGAGCACATCGTTCAACGTCAGATTATGCGCCACCAGTTGCTCGGGATGCACCTGCACCTGCCACTGCCGCACCTCGCCGCCAAAGCTGCTGCTCTTCGCCACCCCGGGCACCGCCAGCAACCGCGGCTTCAGCGTCCAATCGGCAAAGGTCCGCAATTCCATCGGCGTGAGTGTGTCGCTCACCAGCCCGATCTTGAGCAGATCCATCGTCGCCGAGGTGAGCGGCGACATCTTCGGCGCATGCACGCCCGCCGGCAGCGCACCCGCCGTCTCGCCGAGTTTCTCCGCGAGCAGTTGGCGCGCGTGCAGGATGTTCGTCCCATCTTTGAAAACCACCGTCACGATACTCAGCCCCTGGATCGACTCCGAGCGCAGCGACACCTGATCACCCAGTCCGTTGATCGCCGTTTCCACCGGCCGCGTCACGAGCGTCTCGACCTGCTCCGGCGCGAGTCCCGGCGCTTCGGTCTGCACCGTCACCTGCGGCGGCACGAAATCCGGAAACACATCCAGCTTCGCGTGTATCGCCACGTAGAGCCCGTAGGCCAGCAGCAGTGCCGCGAGCGACAGCACGACGCTCCGAAACCGCAGCGAGAAATGAACAATGGCCGAGAGCATCGGGGCGGCGGGTTAGCTCTCACCGCCACCGGCGGCCTGCAACTCGGTCGAGAGCAACTGCTGCGCGCCGACCGTCACCACTTTGTCCTTCGCATCAAGGCCCGCTGTGACGACCACCCCCGCCTCCTGCTCGCGCCCGGTCTCCACCAAGCGCCGCGCAAAGGTCAACTCCCCCATCTGCACATAGACAAACATACTGCCGTCGTGCTGCACGAGCGCCGCTCGCGGCACCAGCAACACCGCCTCCTTGGCTGCCCCCGTCGGAACCGATGCGCGCAAAGCCGCTCCCGGCGGTAACGGCGCCGTGCGCCAAAGCGCCAGATAGCTCGCGCCCTGCGTCTGCGCATCCGCCGTCGGCGCCAACCCCAACACCTCCGCCTCGCGGAGCGCGCCGCCCGCCCCCAGTCCGCCGACTCGTGCGCTCGCCGGTGCGCTCGCCGGGACCTCTCCCGGCGGCAAATCGATCCGCACCAGCGCCGCTTCGCCGCGCACCACCGCCTGGATGAGTTCGGTCAGTTCACGGTGTCGCGCGAGCGCGGGCCCCCACCCGACCGCCAACCGCGCCCGCGCCGCCCCCAAGGCGATGCGGTCCCGTTGCCGCGCCGCCGCCGCCTGCTCGAGCGCCTGCCCCGACGCGTTCTGGTCCTGCGCGTTTAGCATTTCCACGCGCGCAAATTCTTTCTCCGACAATGTCAGCGCCGCCTGCGCCGTGGCGATTTCGGCGGTGCCCACCACCAGCGGCATCGGATCGAGCACGCGCCCATAACCGCGCACTTCGGGTGCGAGCATGGCCGTTGTCGGCGCCGCGAGCGTGAGACCGGCATGGGTGAGTTGCTCCTGGGTCAACCGCAGACCGGCACCCTTGGCTTCCGGCGCCACCTTCGGCGCGTCGCCTGGGTGCGCCGCCACCTCGGGCGCTGGCTCCCGCTTCAGCCACGCCATCGCGCCTGCGCCCACCCCGAGACCGACGAGTAAACCCAAGAGAATTTTTTTCATGGCTTTGAAGAGGGGGGCGCGAGCGCCGCAAAGTTTTCAAATGGCACCTGCAACGCCGCCTCGAGGTCGCCCGCCGCGCTCGCCATCGCATTCCGCGACTCCATCAGCGCGAGCTCGCCCGCAGCCTGCTCCAGTTGCGCGGCTAGCAACTCCGACCGGTCCGCGCTGCCCGCCTTCAGCCGCGACTGCACCACCGCCGTCTGCCGTGCCAATTCCGCCTGCGTTTGCCGCAGGCTCGCCGCCTGCGCCACCGCCGCCGTCTGTCGCGCCGCCGCGCCGTCAATCTCCGCGAGCGCTTGCGCCTGCGTGGCGTTGAAAACCGCCGCCGCCTCCCGCCGCCTCGCTTCCGCCTCCGCGAGCGGACCTTCGTTGCGGTGAAAAAGCGGCAGCTCAAACGCCAGCGCGAGCGTCCACTTGTTCGCCCCTTGGTCCCACTGGTAACCCGGTCCGAGATGCACCGCCGAATTGCGCTTCGCCGCCTCCTGCTCCAGCGCAGTCTGGCTCGCCTCAAACCGCGCCAACCCTACCAGCACATCGGCCCGCGCCTGCAACGCCGCCCGCCGCGCCGCTCCGATCTGCTCCCGGGTCAACGCGACCACCGCCGGCAACGCAAACTTCAGCTCCGTGATCGCCGCCGCCGACATACCCAGCACCTGCGCCACCCGCAGCCGCGCCAGCGGCACCTGCCGCGCCGCCTCTTCAACCGCAGCGCCGGCCTTTCTCGCCACCAGCCGCGCAGCCATCACCTCGCGTCGCGCCATCGCCCCCGCCGCCAACCGCTGCTCCAATAGTTCTGCCAGCCGTTGTTGCAGGTCCGCCTGCGCCTGGAGCTGCGCCACCCGCTCCTCCGCGAGCACGAGTTCGACCAACGCCCGCCGCAGCTCCCCGCGCACCTGCCACGCCGCCGCGAGCACGTTCTGACGCGAGGACTCCTCCGCGAATTTCGCGAGCGCCGTGCGCTGCGCCCTCTGACCGGCGGTCTCCAACAAAAAATCAAAATTCACCGCCGGCATCCAGGGCGATACGCCGCGCTCGGCGTTAGCGTTAAATCCCGGGGTCAGCGTGAGCGTGGGATTCGTCCGCGCCCGCGCCGTCGCGACCCCCGCCTGCGCCGCCGCCCACTGCGCCCGCGCCACGTCGAGCGCCGAATTGTAGTAAAACGCTACCCAGCACAGTGCCTCGAAATCCCACGCCGCCGGCGCAGTCGTAAAATCCCGCCCCAGATTCGCCGCCAGATACCGCCGCAGATCGTCGTTGCCCAGCGCGCGCGCCTCCATGCCCGCCCCCGTCCGATCCAACGCGAGCGGTCTCGCCGCATAATGTGCGCAACCCGCCCCGACCACCAGCCACGCACCGCCGATCAGAATCAGCGCCAGCCGATAACGGCGGTAAGCGTCGGAATCGGCCTTCATGGGCATGACAAGGGCATCTCCCACCCTAGCATCAAGCGCGTTATGGCAACATTACGCCGCCGCGTTCCGCCCGCGCTCAATGCCCGCCCGGCTTCTCCGCCTCGCTCGGCACCGTGAACCACCGCGCGGCCAGCAGCACCACGCCCATTCCCACGTAGCCCGCCGCATACGCCGCCGCCGGAAACAGCGCCGCACTCGGCGCACCCGTGCCCGTGATGCCCTCCAACAAGGGCAACGCGCTCACCGTATCCGCCGCCGAAAATCGCCACGCGTGCAGCAGGCCGATCAGGCTCAATCCCGCCGCTGCAAAACACCACTGCGCCGCCTTCACCCATTGTTTTTCGATGATAAACACCGTCACCGCCGCCAGCACGATCGAGCAGTAAAACGCCCCCTGCTCCACCGCGAAGAGCCCCTCCACCAGAGTTCCCGACGCGTGGAACGCCCCGAGCAGCGGATCGCCGTAGCCCTGCCCCGGCGCCGAGCCGTAGCCCGCGACGCGCAGCGCGTTCTTCACCACAAACGTCACCCACATTAGCAGCACCGGCGCGAAGCCCAGCACCACCGCCGGCCAGTGCCGCACCGGTGTCGCCTCAAACGACTGCACCATGATGATCACCCCGATCCACACGATGATCGCCAACCCCGCATCCGCCGGCACCGCCCACGCCACCATCGCCATCGAGCCCGTCAGGCACAGCGCCGTGATGAAAATCCCGTTCAACGTCGAGTAACCCGCCCGCGCGCCCATCAATTTCCACGCCGGATGCCCGATATAAATCGAGGTCGGAAACGGCGACCCGAAACACGCCGCCGCCAGCGTGGAGGCGCCGTTCACGAGCAGCGACGAACGCGTGTCGTAATTATCCCCCGCCGCCGCCGCCGATTCGATACACTGGAGCGAGGCCAATAGATTCAGCAGCCCCAGCGGAATCACCACCGGCAGATACGCCCAAAAATGCCCGGCGGCCAACCCGCGCCATACATCGCCGATCACGAGTAACGGCGGATACCAGCCGACCGAATCCGTCGGCCTCGGCCCGTTTGGCGCCAGCCCCGTCGCCCACGCGAGCGCCGTGCCCACCAGCAACACCACCAGCGCCGCCGGAATGCCCCACTTCGGTTTCACCCCGCCGAAATAGAACAGCAGCACGAGTCCCAGCGTCACAAATCCCACCAGCGGATGCGCAAACGTCGTGATCAAAAAATTCAACGAGAGAAACGCCAGCCCCGCTCCCGAAAGCGCCGCCAGCAACGCCGCGCGCGGCGTCATCTTCCGCACGCGTTCCGCGATGAACGCCCCGAAAAACTCGATCAGCCCCGAGCCAATGCACGCCACGAGTCCCGCCTGCCACGCCACCGTGTCCGGGTCCGACGCGCCTTGCGAAATCGCGATCTGTTTCGCCGGCAGCATTACTAGCAGGCTGTCGGACTTAGGCTGATACTTGGCCTAGTAATTGCTATGTAATTGGATATGGCCCGATACGTGAATATTGACCGAGACACCCCGCTGCTGTTGCCGCCCGACCTGCGTGACTGGGTGCCGGCGGATCACC
>JANXLP010000704.1 GCA_025355125.1 Opitutaceae bacterium
CCTCGCCGACGTGAAACCCTTCGGCAAATACGGCATGGCCCACCTCATCCGCATCGGCGGCATCCGCCCGATGATGAAGATCCTCCTCGACCGCGGCCTGCTCCATGGTGAGTGCCTCACCGTCTCCGGCGAGACCATCGCCGAATCGCTCAAGGATGTGCAGCCCTACCCGTCCTACCCCGACCAGCAGGACGTCATCCGCCCCTGGGATCAGCCGATCAAGAAAGACACCCACCTCCGCGTCCTCCACGGCAACCTCGCCCCCGGCGGCGCCGTCGGCAAAATCACCGGCAAGGAAGGCCTCTACTTTAAGGGCCCCGCCAAGGTTTACGAGGGCGAAGAAGACGCGCTCAAAGGCGTCCTCCGCGGCGACGTGGTCAAAGGCGACGTCGTCGTCATCCGCAACGAAGGCCCCGTCGGCGGCCCCGGCATGCGCGAGATGCTCTCACCCACCAGCGCCATCGCCGGCCGCGGCCTCATCAAGGATGTCGCGCTCATCACCGACGGCCGTTTCTCGGGTGGCTCGCACGGCTTCGACGTCGGCCACATCACGCCCGAAGCCGCCTGCGGCGGTCCGATCGGCATCGTGAAAAACGGCGACCTCATCGAAATCGACGCCGTGAAAAACACAATGAGCCTCCTCATCCCCGACGCCGACTACGCCGCCCGCATGGCGGCCTACAAACCGCTCCCGCCCAAAGAAACCCGCGGCGTCCTCGCCAAATACGCCCGCCTCGTCAGCACCGCCTCCGAAGGCGCGGTCACCGATAAATATTTGTAAGCCGCAAGTTGGAAACTCGCGCTACCAACCAGGCTTCACCAAAACTCGATTCTACAACCGCCAGCATCGTCACGCATTCTGATTCCCAAACCAATCCGCATGTCATCACCCAACAACGATCGTTACAGTGTTCTCATCGCGGACGATTCCGAAGTATGCTGCGGACTGCTCGCACTCGTGCTAAGAAACGCCGACTACGACGTCACCTGTGTTTACGACGGCATGCAGGCGATCGAGGCCACGCGGGCGCGCGCCTTCGATGTGGTCATTCTGGACAACGAGATGCCCAAGCTCGACGGCCTTGCCACGCTTGAGGGGATTCGCGCACTCCGCCCGCACATGCCGGCCATGGTGTGCTCGGGCAACGTCGCCGCCGATCAGGTGGCCCGCTACGAACGATTGGGCGTCGAAAACATGTTCGGCAAACCGATCAATCCGCTGCGTCTCAAGCAACAGGTCGCCAAGGTCGTGGAGCACCACCGGCAGCTGGCGGCGGCCGATACCCACCGTGATCCCGCGCTTCAGTCGCACACTCCCTTTCTGGCCCCCGGCAGCGACGCGCGAATCATGGAAAAGCCGTTTTTTTCGGGCGTCTCCCCCGCCGCGCGTAAACTCGTTGACGATTTCATGCGTGTGCGCCGTTTCAAAACCGCCGCCACGTTGGAAGGACGCTCCGGCACGGGTTTCCTCGATGTCGCCGTGGGCATGGCCGAGGCGAAAAACGCCCTCCTGCTGGCTTGCCCGGCCGCCGAGGTCGATGAGATGAAGCTCATCATGCTGTTCGCCCCGGCATTACTCCAGGACCGCGGCGTCATCCTGATCATCACCAACGCGGAACGACTCACGCAGGCGCAGCAGGCGGTTTTGGAAGGGCTTTACACGGGCCAAGGCGCGCTGGACCCTTACTATTTGGGCAAAGTCAGTCTCATTTTTTGCGCCGAAGCCTCACTCCACGAACTGGCCGACGACGGCCAGTTCGACGAACGCCTGCTGCTGCGTGCCGGCGCCATGGCCCTGCGTCTTCCCGACCTCAGCCAAC
>JANXLP010000708.1 GCA_025355125.1 Opitutaceae bacterium
AGACGTGGCGCACCATCGAGCACGTCGTGATCTTCGTGGAACTCCCGCCCGCCTCCGTCGCCGAGGCCGTCCTCCTCGCGGAAAACGTCCCCAACCTCCTCTGGCTCGTGGATAGCAACCGCTCCGACGCCGCCGAGACGCAAGCCGAGCTCACGACCCTGCGCGACGCCCGCTGCAATCTCGTCGGCGCCGTGCTCAATCGCGAGCGCGCCGCCCCGGTGCGCACGCGCTTCAGCCGCTGGCTCGGCAGCAGCGCCGCGTTGCTCCTCGTCTCACTCGGGCTCGCGACGCTCACCCCGCCGCTCCTCGCCCAGGCCGCGCCCACCGCCTTTGCCGTGGTCGATCCCGCGCCTCGCGCCGGCTGGCAGACCCGCCTCACCCTCGGGCCCGGCGATGTCCTCAGCTTTCATCTCTTCGGTTCCCCCGAGCTCACCCGCAACGAAGTGCCCGTCGGCCCCGATGGGCGCATCTCCTATCTGGAGGCCGAAAACGTCGCCGCCGCCGGTCTCACCGTGGACGAACTCCGCGACCGCCTGAACGTCGAGCTCGGTAAATTCCGCCGCTCGCCCCAAGCCTACATCACGCCCCAGTCCTACCGCAGCAAACGCTACTACGTCCTCGGCACCGTCGTGCAGAAGGGGATTTTTCCTCTCGACCGGCCCATCACCATCATTGAGGCCGTCGCCCGCGCCCGCGGCTTCGAGACCGGCGTCTCGCGCGGCAACGTGATCGAGACCACCGATTTCTCCCGCAGCTTCATCGGCCGCGGCGGCCAGCGCCTGCCCGTCGATTTCGAAAAACTTTTCCTCCACGGTGAACTTTCGCAGAACATCGCGCTCGAGCCCGGCGACTACCTCTATTTCCCCGCCTCGGCCTCCGGCGCCGTGCACGTGCTCGGCGAGGTCCGCGCCCCCGGCGCCGTCCCCTGCGACGGCGATACCAACGTCCTCTCCGCCATCGCCACGCGCGGCGGCTTCACCGAGCGCGCCTGGAAAAAACACGTCCTCGTCGTGCGCAACTCCGGCGGTAAACCCGAGGCCTTCAAGATTGATGCGCTCGGCGTCCTCTCCGGCAGCGCCACCAACCTCGCCCTGCAACCCGGCGATCTCATCTACGTGAGCAACCGCCCCTGGATTCGGGCGGAAGAGCTGCTCGATCGCGCCGCGTCCGCCTTTGTCGAGGCCGCCGTCATCTCCTGGACCGGCCTCCACGTCGGCCCCGGCATCACCAATCCCGTCTCCACACCATGAAGCCTTTTTCTCGTTTTGCGTCCCTCGCCGCTCTCGCCGGCCTCACCGGCTGCTTTACAGGCTGCGAAACTTATTCGCCGCCCATCGCCCGCCCGGCGGCCGTTCCCGCCTTTGCGCAGGTGCAGGCAGCTCCGCCCGAACCGCTCGACCCCGCGCTGCTCCGCCCCGCCGAGACCGCCTTCCTCCTCGGGCCCGGCGACCAGCTCGACATCGAGATCATGGGCGACCTCTCCACCCGCGCCAGCGTCACCGTCGGCCCCGACGGAAAGATCTATTACTACATGCTTCCCGGTCTCGATGTGTGGGGCCGCACGCTCGTCGAGGCCCGCGCGCTGCTCGGCGACCAGTTGAAAAAATACATCCGCGAGAAACCCGTGGTCGCGCTCACGCTGCGGGTCGTCGCCAGCCAGCGCGTCTGGGTGCTCGGCCGCGTCAACAGCCCCGGCATCTACACCCTGGCCGGGCCCACCACGCTGCTCGACGCCGTGGCCCAGGCCGGCGGGCTCTCCTCCGCGTCCATCACGCCCACCCTCGCTACCGCCGCCGGCGACACATCGGGCTCGTCCGAAGCCGCAGACTTGTCCCGCAGTTTCATCATCCGCAAAGGCCGCGTGCTCCCCGTGGATTTCCGACAATTGCTCCGCGAGGGCGCACTCGCGCAGAACATCTATCTGGAAGCGGATGACTTTATCTTCCTGCCCTCGGCGCGCACGCCGCAGGTCCACATCCTCGGTGCCGTCGTCCAGCCCCATTCGGAACGCATGAACGGCGCCCTCACCGTCGTGCAGGCCATCGCCCTCTCCGGCGGCACCGACCGCGAGGCCTTTCTCTCCAATGTCGCCATCCTCCGCGGCCCGCTCGCACACCCCGAGATCGCCATCGTGGCCGTGGATGAGATCCTGCGCGGCCGCGCGCCCGATGTGCGGCTCGAAGCGGGCGACATCGTCTTCGTCCCCTATGCGCCGCAACGCGTGCTTACGCGCTACGTGAATCTCATCCTCGATACGTTCGCCCGCACCGTCGGCGTGAACGCTGGCGCCCGCGCCGTCTCCGGCAGCGCGACGCCCGTCACCATCGGCGTGAATATCTCTCCGTAGTTTTATCGTTCCGAAGTAGCGGCGGGCGTCCCTGCCCGCCCGCCCAGGATCGTTCTCTCAGCTCTCAGCTCTCAGCCGCCTCGTTCCGTCCTTAGCACTACACCCCATATTTCAAGTGCGCGGGCTCAGGTATCCTGCGGACGCATGATCACTTCCACTGACTGCTCCGGTTCGCTTCCCTCCAAAAATCATTCCGTCCCGTCCGCCCGCTCCCTCGCCGCCAAAGCCGAGGCGACCTACGACGCCAACCTCGTGGAACGTTTCAACACCGGCGACGAGGCCGCCTTCAACGAGATCGTCACGCGCTATCGCGAGCGCCTGTTCTCCATCGCCCTTTCCCTCCTGAAAAACCGCGCCGATGCCGATGAGATGGTGCAGGACACCTTCATCCGCGCGCATCGCGGGCTGGGGAAATTCCGGGGCGATTCCAGCCTCTCCACGTGGCTGCACCGCATCACCACGAATCTTTCGCGCAATCGCTACTGGTATAATTTTCGCCGCCGCCAGCACGCGACCTGGTCCCTCGATAGCGCGTTCAGCGATGACAATCCCTCCACCTTCGCCCACCTCGTCGCCAGCGACACGGCCAGTCCCGTGCAGGAAGTCGGCATCACCGAATTCTCCCAGCTCGTCGCCACCTGCATGGCGCGCCTTTGCGCGGCAAATCAGGATATCCTCACCCGCCGCAATATCCTCAATTGCAGCTACGGCGAAATCGCCCAGGCCATCGGCATCAGCCTCGGCACGGTGAAAAGCCGCATCGCCCGCGCGCGGCACAACCTCCGCTTCCAGATCACCAAGGCTTGCCCCGAGTTTGCCGCCAACACCTCGCCCAACACCTGGCTCGATTCCGAGCGCCGCCCGGGCTGCCTCGAAGCCATCTGCGCCTGATTCGCTCCCGCCCACCGCCATGCGACTCCTCTTTGTTCACGAACGGCTGGGCTCCCTCGGCGGAGCCGAGGCCAACGTGTTCGTGACCGCACAGGCCCTCCGGCAGCGCGGGCACACGGTCGCCCTCGCCCACGGCAGCGGCACGCACCACGGCGAGGCCGAGTGGCGCGAAGTCTTCTCCGAAAATTTTTCCGTGGGCGCCGCGCACACCGCTGACGACGCCGCGCTCACGCAGGCGCTCGCGCAGTTCCGGCCCGATGTGGTCTTCCTCCACAAATTTTCCGCGCCCGGCGTGCTCGCGAGCCTGCTCAACAGCGGACTCCCCATCGTGCGCATGGTCCACGACCACGACCTCTACTGCATGAGAGGTTACAAATATAACGTCCTCACCCGTCGCGTGTGCCTGCGCGCCGCCTCCGCCTACTGCGTGTTTCCCTGCGGCGCCTCGATCGCACGCGGCTCGGCGGGCGGCTTTCCCCTCCGCTGGGTCAGCTATCCCGCGAAGCGCCGCGAGATCGACCTCAACAAAAAAATTCACCACCTCGTCGTCGCCTCGCACTACATGCGCGAGGAACTCCTGCGCAACGGATTCTCCCCCGCGCAAATCGAGATCCACGCTCCCGTGCCCCGCGCCGCCGCCACCGCCGACGAGCCCACCTTCGGCCGTCGCAATCTCATTGTTTACGCCGGCCAGATCATCCGGGGCAAAGGCGTCGATATCCTCCTCCAATCACTCGCCAAAGTCACCGTGCCCTTCGAATGCGTGATCCTCGGCGACGGCACCCAGCGCGCCGCCTGCGAAGCCCTCAGCGCGCGCCTCGGCCTCTCCGACCGCGTGCGCTTCGAAGGCTTCGTCCCGCAGGCCCGCATCGCCGCCTACTACCGCGAAGCCTCCCTCTCCGTGATGAGTTCGCTCTGGCCCGAGCCGTTCGGTGCCACCGGCCTCGAAGCCATGCGCTGCGGTCTGCCCGTCGTCGCCTTCGACGCCGGCGGCATCAGCGAATGGCTCCTCAACGGCGAAAACGGTTTTCTCGTTCCCTGGATGGACCGCGTCGCCTTCGCCACCCGCGTGGACGCTCTCCTCCTCGACAAAACCCTCGCCCGCCGCCTCGGCGCCAACGGCCGCAAGCTCGCCGACGAGCGCTTCAATTTCTCCGGCTACATCGACGGGCTCGAAACGCTCTTCGCCCGCACCGCCACGCTTTCACGCCCCCACCACGCCCGCCCGCAGGGAATCAACGCATGAAATCCAAGACCGCCCTCCCCATCAGCCCGCGCCTGCTTGGCCATTTCGCGAAATTCCAGAGCGGCTTCGGCCTGTGGCGTATGAAACGGCGCGTCATCGCCCGCCGCATCGCCTGGCGCTGGTTCGTGGAAAGCGCCGACTTCCTGAAACGCGCCATGGACATCACGGGCAGCCTCTGCGCGCTCCTCATCCTCAGCCCGCTCCTCATCCCCATCGCGATCCTCGTGCGCCTCGACGGCGGCCCCGTCCTCTTCGCGCAGACGCGTGTCGGCCGCTTCGGCAGCGTCTTCAAGATGTTCAAATTTCGCTCCATGCGGACCGATGCCGAAAAGCAGCTCGCCGCCCTCCTCAGCGCCAACCAGCACGCGACCAGCATCACCTTCAAAATCAAAAACGACCCGCGCGTCACCCGCATCGGCTACTGGCTGCGGCGCTTCTCCCTCGATGAACTTCCCCAGTTCTACAACGTTCTCATCGGCGACATGTCCCTCGTCGGCCCGCGTCCGCCCCTGCCCCGCGAGGTTGCGCTCTACACGCTCGCCGACCGCCGCCGCCTCCTCGTGAAACCCGGCATCACCTGCACCTGGCAGGTGGGCGGCCGCGCCAACATCGATTTCCCGGGCCAGGTCCTGCTCGATGTCGGCTACATCGAAAGTCAAAGCCTCGGCCAGGATGTGCGCATCCTCGTCAAAACTCCCAAGGCCGTCGTGTTCGGTTCCGGTTCCTATTGATGAAGACCGTCCTCATCTGTCCCGCCATCCGTCCGGCCGTGCCCCAGCTTGCGGAGAACACCCCGCTCGCGCTGGCCCCCATCCTCGGCGAATCTGTGGTCGTGCATTGGATCGAGCACCTCGTGACGCTGGGCGCGCGCCAGGTGCAGATCATCGCCGCCGACCGTGCCGACTACATCCGCACCGTGCTGGGCGACGGCGCCCGCTGGGGCGTGCAGCTCGAAGTGATCGCCGCCAGTCTCGAACCCACGCGCGGCGAAGCCTCGGCCCGCTACCACCGCACGAGGGGCGCGGCCGGCTGGCTGCCCGCACCCCATGACGTCGTCGTGATGAACCACCTCCCCGGCTGCCCCGAGCATCTCCTGTTCGACAGCTACGCGAGCTGGTTCGCAGCGCTCGTGGCCTGGATGCCGCTCGCCCTCACTCCCGCCCGTGTGCGCGTGAGCGAGATCAGTCCGGGCGTCTGGGTCGGTCGCCGCGCCCACCTTTCTCCCACCGCCACATTGATCGCGCCCTGCTGGATCGGCGACCAGGTGTTCGTCGAGCCCGGCGCCACCGTCGGCCCCGGCGCTATCCTAGCAGCCTGTCGGACTTAGGCCGTTCAAGGCGTTTGCAGCTCGATATTTGATCTTTTTGAAAAATATTTTCGCGAATATCGCACGGTGGATGCCTTAAATTTCTAAGTCCGACAGCCTGCTAGAGGACCGCTCTGTCGTCGAGGAAGACGTGCGCGTGACGAACAGCTGGATCGGCCCCGACACGTTCGTCGGCCCTATGACTTCGGTCTCC
>JANXLP010000468.1 GCA_025355125.1 Opitutaceae bacterium
GTTGGAGCAGGCCGGTGGCGGTGCTGAGGTAAGGCGACCCTGATGCCGGTCGAGCCCCTGACTGAACCCCTGGGGCACACCCTGCGCCTCGCCGAAGAAGGTGGCGCCCTCGGGTTGGGCGATTTGAAACGGGCCGGCGAGCGTGGCGGCCCAGAGTGCGCCGTCGCGGTCGAGGGCGAGGTCCATGATCGGGCTCTCGGTGACGCCGGCGGATTTATCGAGACGGCGGACGAGTTGCCCATCGGCATCGGTGACGAGGATGCCGGCGCGATCCGTGCCGGCATACCAGCCGCCGCCGGGGCGCGGGAGGGCGCAGATGAGGCGGGCGTTGCCGAGGGTGGCCTTGAAGGCGGGGGCGATGGGCTCGACTTGCGCGTCGCGGAGACGGAAGAAACCGCCGGCGGAGTTCATGCCGAGGAGCGTGCCGCGCTCGGCGGCGTAGAGGCGCATCAGGGACGGGCCGGCGACGAGGGGATCGCGACTGAGTTCGCGGAATTCGGTGCCGTCCCAGCGAAGGAGCGCCTGGTTTTTAAGTTGGAAAAAAAGCTGGCCGCCCGCGCCGAGGAGCGTGCCGGTGCCGGGAAACGTCCAGACGCGGAAGGCGCCGGCCTGCCAGCGGATGACCTTGGTATCGGTGGCGAACCACACGGCGTCGGGTTGGACGACGCAGTCCCAGATGCGGCCGAGTTTGCGGTGCTCGGCGGGGAGTTTTTCGGCGAGCGGTTGGAAGCGCCAGGCGCCGAGGGCGTCGCGTTCGGCGTAGCCGAGCTGGTCCACGCCGCCGAGCCACGCGCGGCCGCTGGCGTCGAGGGCGAGGCAGCGCGCGCCGGGCGTGTCGGTCTGTAGGGCGGTCCAGGTGGTGCCGTTGTAGATGTGGAGGAACGTGCCAGCGAGGAGGAGGAGTTCGCCGGTGGCGGGGTGAGGCAGCACGCGGGCGACGGCGGGACTGCCCTGGTAGTCGCGGGGCTTGAAGGCGCGGACGAGCGGCGTGCCGACTTCGGGATCGGGGGCGGCGGAGACGGCAACGGGCATTAGGAGCCCGAGACAAAGGAGGACGGAGGCAGTGCAGACGCGCGGTGCGAAGAGGCGGGCCGAAAGCACGGGCAGGGAGGGAGGCGGCGGGACGGCGGGCGTCAAAGGTGCGGGGGCGTGATCGCGTGGAGGGGCGTAGGCACTACGAATGGCCATGGGCTGGCTCGATAGGCCTGAGTCCCTCTCAGTTTGCGGCGAGCGACTCGACGGCCGCCTTGGCTTCTTTGAGCCCGACTTTGTGAACCGTGCGATAGCACCGGATAGCCATGATTTTTTCGCCGTGTGCCAACAGGCGGGAGACATCGGCGTCAGTTTCAGTCCCTTTAGCTGGGTAGACGCCTTCTGCACGCAATGCAGCGACTTTTCGCTCCGCACAGAGAACAGCGATCAGGGCCAGGGTGAGGGTAGAGCCGACGATTATAGCTGGGATGAGTAATGCGTGCATGGCTGCGATGCGGGCGGTGTCGCTGAGCGGATTGAGGCGGGCTCGGGGTATTTACGGCTGCTTGTAAACGATGCCGGCCTTCATCACGAAGCTGGGCGTGAGCACGAGCTTCATGTCGGCGAGCGGGTCGCCGGGGAGGGCGACGAGATCGGCGAACTTGCCGGGCTCGAGGGTGCCGACGTCTTTGTCCACGCCGAGGAGTTTGGCGGCGTCGATGGTGGCGGATTTGAACGCGGCCATCGGGGGCATACCGGCTTCGGTCATGTAGAGGAATTCACGGGCGTTGTCGCCGTGGGGGCCGACGCCCATGTCGGTGCCGAATGCGATCTTCACGCCGGATTCGTAGGCGTGTTGGAAGGTGGCCTGGATGAGCGGCCCGATGGCGGCGGCTTTGGGGCGGACGACGGCGGGGAAATAGCCGTCGATCTTGGCTTTGTCGGCGACGAAGCGGCCGGCGTAGATCGTGGGCACGTAGTAGGTGCCGTGCTGCTTCATGAGGGCGATGACCTCGTCGGTCATGTAGGTGCCGTGCTCGATGGAATCGATGCCGGCCTCGACGGCGCGTTTCATGCCATCGGTGCCGTGCGCGTGGGCGGCGACCTTGAGGCCGTATTCGTGCGCGGTCTCGATGATGGCGCGGAGTTCCTCGGGGGTGAATTGGGGATTCTGGCCGTTGACGGCGAGGGAGAGGACGCCACCGGTCGCGGTGATCTTGATGCAATCGGAGCCTTCCTTGTAGCGCTGGCGAACGGCTTTGCGGGCTTCGTCGGCGCCGTTGATCACGCCGTCGAGCGGGCCGGGATCGCCCATGAGTTCGCGGGAGAGGCCGTTGGTGGGATCGGCGTGGCCGCCGGTGGTGGCGATGGATTTGCCGGCAGTGATGATGCGCGGGCCTTCGACCTGACCGGCGGCGATGGCCCGGCGGAGCGCGAGCGAGGAGCCGGTGATGTCGCCGAGGACGCGCACGGTAGTGAAGCCGGCGGGAGTGTTTTTTTACCGTAGTAGGCGGAGCGGAGGGCGTAGTCGCCGGGGTTGAGCGTGCCGCGTTCGCCGTAGCTCGTGGAGGAGTTTTGCTGATCGAGGTGGACGTGGCAATCGATCCAGCCGGGCGTGACGGTGGCGTTTTTAAGGTCGATGACGGTGTCGCCGGCGGCAGGCGCGGTGTAACCGGGGGTGATGGCGGTGATACGGTCTCCGTCGATGACTAGGGTGACGTTTTTTTGCGGAGTGTCGGCGCGGCCGTCGATGAGTGCGCCGGCGTGGATGAGGGTTTTGGCGGAGAGCGGGGCCAAGCCGGCGGCGAGGGCGCAAGCGAGGGGAAGCAGGCGGAGGGGACGCATGAAAG
>JANXLP010000514.1 GCA_025355125.1 Opitutaceae bacterium
AGCTGGCGGAGCTGACCCTGCGCAAGAGCGAGGAACGGTTCCGCAGCTTGATCGAAAACGCCTCCGATGTCATCGCGGTGGTGACGGGCGCGGGCGTTATCCAGTTTCAGAGCCCTTCCACGCAGCGCCTGTTGGGCTATCGGCCGGAGGAGGTCCTGGGAAAAGACGTTCTGGATCTGATCCATCCTGAAGACCGCGAAAAAGCGGGGCAGGGGATTCTGCGCGCGCTCAGTGACACGCATGTATCCGCGCCGGTCGAATACCGCATTCGGCACGGGGATGGGTCCTGGCGGATTTTCCAGTCCATCGGTCGCGCGATGACCGATCCCTCCGGGGCCAAACTCGTGGTGGTCAATTCGCGCGACCTGACCGAAACGCGCAGGCTCGAGGAACAATTCCTGCGTGCGCAGCGGCTCGAGGCCATCGGCACGCTCTCGAGCGGGATCGCGCACGATCTGAACAACATCCTCGCGCCGATGCTGATGATCGCGCCGCTGCTGAAGGAAAAGTTGGCGGACGCCGAGGATTTGGAACTCCTGGCGATGATCGAGCAAGGCGCGCAACGCGGGGCGAATATCATCAAGCAACTCCTCACTTTCAGCCGCGGGATCGAAGGCGAGCGCGGCACCGTCCAGCCGCGCCACTTGCTGAAGGAAATGGCGGCCCTGATGCGCGAGACTTTTCCGCGCGACATCGCGATCACCGAGGATTTCGCGGCCGACCTGTGGACGATCACGGCGGACGCCACGCAGATCCACCAGGTGTTGATGAACCTGTGCGTAAATGCGCGCGATGCGATGCGCGCGGGCGGCAAGCTCACGCTCAGCGGTCAAAACGTGACGCTGGGGGAGGACGCATCCGCCTGGCATACCTCGGCGAAACCCGGACACTATGTGCGGCTGACGATAACGGATACGGGCGAGGGGATTCCGCGGGAAAACCTCGCGCGGATCTTCGAGCCCTTCTTCACGACCAAGGAAATCGGCAAGGGCACGGGCTTGGGATTGTCCACCGTTTTGGGCATCATCAAGAGCCACGGCGGGTTCGTGACCGTTTACAGCGAACCGGGTCGCGGCACCTCGTTTAACGTGCATCTCCCCGCGACCGTAGATGCGACGGAAATTACGGCGGCGTCCGCGACTGCAACCCCCCGGGGTGCGCAGGAAATGATTTTGGTCGTGGACGACGAGCCCTCGATTCGCCGGGCGCTGGCCCTCGCCCTGGAGAGACAAAATTACCGCGTGCTGACCGCCGCCGACGGGCGTGAGGCGGTGAGCCTGTTTCTCGGCCATCGAGACAGCGTGCGCCTGGTGCTGACGGATATCATGATGCCGGGGACAAACGGCGTGGCGCTCATCCGCACGCTGCGGGCGCTCGAGCCGCGTTTGCGCTTCGTCGCATCCAGTGGCCTGCACGATCAGGAGCGCCGCGAAGAACTCGCGGCGATGGGAGTAACCAAAATCCTGGCGAAGCCGTGCAGTCCGGTCGAAATCTTGGAAGCGGTGCAACGGGAACTGGCCGCAGTCTGACGAAGTTCGCGCCGGCGTGGTAGCGGGAGATTATTTAGGGCTTAGGAGGGCCTGAGTATGCGGTCGCTGGCGACCTTACCCTCACGCTTGTTATGGCCAAAATCCTTCTCATCGGCGGGAACTCCGCCCCGGCGGGCATTCACCCCATTGAGGCACAGCCGGTCGCGGTCCATAGTGTCCGCACCGATCGCAGTCGGTGCATCAAGGCCCTTTCCCCCGATGAGTTTCAACGAGCCGTCGCTCCAAATACCCCACGCTTCGAAAGCCCCCGCCTTCGCGGTCCCAGCCGACGCACGCCGCCCCGCGGCCGTTAACGGTCCGGCTGCCGCTTTGCCCAAAGAGGTCGCTGTTCCGGCCCCGAACGAGAGACGGACGCCGGAGGAACTCGACGCCTCGGAATTGCGCTACCGGCGGTTATTTGAAGCGGCCCAGGACGGGATTCTGATCCTCGATGCCGAGACGGGCATGGTGGTCGATGTGAATCCTTTCCTGATCACTCTCCTGGGGTATTCGCGGGAGCAGTTTCTCGGGAAGGCGATCTGGGAACTGGGCTTCTTCAAAGACGTCGCGGCGAACGCGCAGAAATTTGCGGAATTGCGGGACAAGAAATACGTGCGCTACGAGCACTTGCCCTTGGAAACCAGCGACGGGCGGCGGGTCGCGGTGGAGTTCGTGAGCAACGTCTATCTCGTCGCCGGCGCCAAAGTGATCCAGTGCAACGTGCGCGACATCAGCGCCCGGAGGAAGGCCGAGGAAGCGCTGACCTTGCTCCGGGCCGAGCTGGAAGCGCGGGTGACCCTGCGCACCGCCGAGTTGCTGGCGGCCAACCGGGAGCTGGAGGCTTTTTCCTACTCGGTCTCGCACGACCTGCGCACCCCGTTACGGGCAATGGACGGTTTTTCCCATGCGGTGCTCGAGGATTACGGCGACCTGCTGCCGGCCGCAGGTCGGGACCAACTGCTGATCATCCGGCGAGGTGCCCAGAAAATGGGGAGTCTGATCGACGATTTACTGGCTTTCTCCCGGCTCAGTCGCGCGTCGTTGACCAAACGCCCGGTGAATACGGAGGGTTTGGTTCGCGGGGCTTTGGCCGAACTCGCAGCCCAGCGGGAGGGGCGGCTCGTCGATCTGCGGATCGGGGATTTGCCCGAGTGCTCGGGCGACGACGCCCTGCTCAAACAGGTCTGGATCAACCTGCTTTCGAACGCCCTGAAATACACCCGCAAGCGGGAGCAGGCGGTGATTGAGATCGGCTGTGTGAAGACCAACGGCACCGACACCTTCTTCGTGCGCGACAATGGGACCGGTTTCGATGTGCGCTACGCCGACAAGCTCTTCGGGGTCTTCCAGCGGTTTCACCGCGCGGAAGACTACGAGGGCACGGGCGTCGGCCTCGCAATCGTCCAGCGCGTCGTGCACCGGCACGGTGGTCGCGTGTGGGCGGAGGCGGTCGTGGATCGCGGGGCGACGTTTTACTTCACCTTGGAAACGGACGCCCGCTCATGAATCGCTCCGACGTGATCGAACTGCTGCTCGTGGAGGACAATCCGGACGATCTGGCGCTTACCCTGCGCGCCCTGGGCAAGGCCGGTCTGTCGAGGCAAGTTCACGTGGCCCGCGACGGGCTCGAGGCGGTGGAGTTTCTTTTCTGTGAGGGTGCGCACTCCGGCCGCAACATCGCGGAAGAGCCGAAAGTGATTTTGCTCGATCTGAAATTGCCGAAGCTCGACGGGTTGGAAGTGCTGAAGCGAATCAAGGGCGATCCGCGAACGAAGCTGATTCCGGTGGTCGTGCTCACCTCCTCGAAAGAGCAGCGGGACATCATCGAAAGTTACCAGCTGGGCGTTAACAGCTACATCGTGAAGCCGGTGAATTTTGAGCGTTTCTCGGAAGCGGTGCGGCATCTGGGGCATTACTGGCTCCTGCATAATCAGCCGCCGAAAATCGCGGAATAGAGATTCACCATGCCCCGGCCGATAAAAATCCTGATCGCGGAGGACAACCCCGATGATGCCGCACTGATCGTGTTGGAGCTGCGTCGCGCGGGCTTCGAGCCAGACTGGCGGCGCGTAGATTCGGAAGCGGAATTTCTCGAGCAGCTGAACGGCGGACTCGATCTCGTATTGTCGGATTTTCAGATGCCGATGTTCACGGGGTTGCGCGCGTTGGAGTTGTGGAAACAGACCGGACTGGATGTGCCCTTCATTCTCGTCTCCGGCACGATCGGTGAAGACACGGCAATCGCGGCGATGAAAA
>JANXLP010000522.1 GCA_025355125.1 Opitutaceae bacterium
CTGCTCGGCGCGCTCCTGCGCGACGGCTCCCTCAACCTCTCCGCCCGCACCCAGCACTACGCCTCCCTCCCCGCCGCCGCCCTGCGCTTCCTGCGTTCACCCCGCGCTCTATCTTGAGCTCAAACCGGAATACCGTGGCGGTGCTGCAGCCGGGCCCTGAATTGCGTTTCAGCAACATGGCGGCGGAGCCGCTCGCGTTCGGGTTCGAAGATCCCGAGGATCGCAACGCCCCCAGGCACGGCCTCGGGCGCACCCTGCGGGCGGCGGCGGGCTGGTTGCTGCTCACCGGTTTCTTCGGCGTCGCCTGGGCTGCTTCTCATTAACCCACACGGCCATGAAGCTCCGGCTTTTTGATCCCGTCGCGCTCGAACCGGCCGAGGCCACCCGGCGGCGCCACCGTGTGATCGCACTGGTCGTGCTGCTCGCCGGTCCGGCCCTATCGGTGATGGCCGATTTGCACGCGCGCACGGGCTTCGACGCGTGGAAAGCGACCCACCTGCTGCTTTTCGCGGTCTTGTTCGGCCTGATCGCGCTCGGTGCGGCGCAGGCGTTGATCGGCTTCGCCTTGCGGCGCGGCGCAGGCGATCCGTGTCGGATCGACGCGACCCTGACACCCGAGGAAGAGGCGCGGGCCGTGACGGCGCGCGTGGCGGTGGTGATGCCGGTCTGCAACGAGGACGTGGGCCGCGTGATCGAGGGCCTGCGCGTGATGTATGAATCCGTGCGGCGCACGGGCCTCCTTCCCGAATGCGATTTTTTTCTCCTGAGCGATTCGAGCGATCCCAACCACTGGATCGAGGAGGAGGCGGCGTGGCTGGCGCTCACGCGCGGACTCGGCGCGCAGGGGCGGATTTTCTACCGGAAACGGCGCGGCGGCATCAACAAGAAGGCCGGCAACCTCGCGGACTTCTGCCGCCGCTGGGGCCGCCACTACCGCTACATGGTCGTGCTCGATGCGGATAGCATCATGACCGGCGCGTCGATCGTGCGGCTCGTGCAGTTGATGGAGCGCCACCGCCATGTCGGCATCATCCAGGGCGTGCCGGTGCTGGTGAACGGCGAGACGGCGCTCGCGCGGCTGCAACAGTTCGCCAGCCGCCTCTACGGCGCCGTCTCGGCCGCCGGGCTCAACTACTGGCAGCTCGGCGAGGCGAACTACTGGGGACACAACGCGATCATCCGGCTCGCGCCGTTTATCCGGCACTGCGCGTTGCCCGAGCTGCCGGGCGCGGGTCCGTTTGGGGGGCGCATCATGAGCCACGATTACGTGGAGGCCGCGCTGATGCGCCGTGCGGGCTGGCAGGTGTGGCTCGCGACCGGGCTGGCCGGCAACTACGAGGAATGCCCGGGCAACGTGATCGAGTTCGCCCAGCGCGACCGGCGTTGGTTGCAGGGCAACCTGCAGCACGCGCGCCTGGTCGGGGCCAAGGGCTTTCACGCGGTCAACCGCGTGCATTTCGCACTCGGCATCCTCGCGTATCTGGCGTCGCCGCTGTGGCTGGCGTTTCTCGCGGTCTCAGTGGTGATCGCCGCACACTTCGCCGCGGGCGGCGCGGTAACGCAGGCGGCCAGTTTCGGCGGTTATGCGTCGTGGGGCTACGCGGCGCAGGCGACGTGGCTCTCGGGGTTCACGCTGGCGCTGCTCTTCCTGCCAAAGACCTTGGCGCTGCTCGATCTGCGCGGGCGACCGGAGACGGTGGCGGCCTTCGGGGGTTGGGGCGATCTACTGGGCGGCGTGGTGCTGGAGACGGTGATCTTCACGCTGCTGGCGCCGGTGCTGATGCTGTTTCACACCACGTTTGTCGTGCTGACCCTGTGTCGGAAAAAAATCTCGTGGGGCACGCAGCGGCGCGGCGCGGCCGGCGAATCGGTGCTGGCGGAAACCATCGCGGCGCACGCGGCGCATACGGTGATAGGGCTGGTCGGGCTGGTGGTGGTGACGCGGATCTCGCCCGGCCTCGCGTGGTGGATGTCGCCCATTTTGGCGGGGCTGATCGGCTCGGTCCCGCTCTCGTATTTCACGGGCTCTCTGGCGGTGGGCGCGGCGCTGCGGCGCGAGGGACTTTTCAAAACGCCCGAAGAGAGCCGGCCGGATGCGGAGCTCACGGCCCTCGCCGCCGGCTTGTCCACCCGCCGCCGCCGCGTGCCGCCGGAGTTGGCGGACAACTACGGGCTGCTGCAGGCCGTGGTCGATCCCTACGTGAATGCGGTGCACGTCTCGCTGCTACGCGCGAAGGACGAGCTACCGCCCGCGAGCGAGGAGCGCTTCGTGGGCCTGCGCGCTACCCTGCTGCGCGACGGGCCGGCGGCGCTCAGTCCGGCCGACCGACTCGCGCTGCTGCTGGACGCGGATTCGATGCACGCGCTGCACGACGCGGTCTGGTCCGCGCCCGCCGCGCACCTCGCCGGATGGTGGCGGCGGGCGCTCGCGCACTACGACGTGATCGCACCCGCCCCGGAAACGGCCTTGTCCCCGCCGTCTGAGCCGCGCATGGCGGTCGGCGGCTAGGCGGCGCCGTCCGGTTCACGTTACCGTCACTTCGCGGCGGGCGCCGCCGACTTAAAAACCGCCGCGGCGTTTTTGTCTTTCAACATCGAGGGGTTCGCCCGGATCGCCGCCTCGCCCTTGGCGACATAGCCAAACGTCGTGTCGAGCACCTGCGTGAAAACGTAGTTCTCAAGATCCGCCGCGCCGGGCACGCCCATCATCGCCGCCATCGGACCCGCCTTCGCCGCCATGGTTTTCGCCTTCGACGCCGTGCCGTTGGCGGCGATGGCTTGCGAGACGAGCGGCAGGAGTTTGGTGCGCAGCGCGGGCTCGGAGACTTTACGCAGCATCTGAGTCGCAGCATCCGAACCGCCGCCACTGAGCGCCGCAGCGTCGGTGACGGAAAGGGAGCCGATCACATTCTTAAGCGCGGCCGTGGCCTGCGGAGCGACCGCGCTCGCGGAGGAATTGAGCGACGCCTTGAACCCGTCGAGCGCGCCCGACTGGTTCGCCGCTTTCAACATGCTCTCCAGCTTCGCCATCGAAGACGGCACGTTCATCTGAAACGCCCCCGCCTTGGCCGTATCGCCCGAAGCCATATCGACGGCCGCGCCGAGCCCCGTTTTCAGACCGGAAAGAAACTGATCCTGCGTGAGCCCAGTCGCGCTGAGCATGCTGGCGAATGAGCTTCCCGTGGTGGTGGGCGCTGCTGCAGGTTTGACGGCCTCGACCGCAGAGAGCGGAGCGGCAAACGCGGCGAGAATGAGCAACACGAGTGAAGCTACGGAGGGCGAGCGGAGTTTCATGGCCGAAGAGAACAAATCGCGCGCATTGAGGGCAAGCGCGCCAACCGGGAAGAGCCTACGTAGCGCGGACGAACTGCAGGCCTCAGTGCAGATACGCCAACAGGCACTCGTCGAGGGCGCGGAGTTTCTCCGGAGAAAGCCGGCCGAGTTCACCACGCAGACGACCTTTCCGGACTTGGCGAATACCGGGAATCACCGCGAAGTTTTGTTTTCCGGCGAACTCACCCACATCCAAACGCAGCGGCCAGATTTCATGAGGCAGGCTCGACGTCGGCACCACGGCGACGGTATTGAGCACGGTATTGTGCGCATCGCCGGAGACGATGATGGCGGGCCGGATTTTACCCATTTCGGGCGGCGTGGAATCGCTCAAATCCACCCAAACCACGGTGCCACGTTTCATGGCCGCTTGGCCTCGATCGTCTCAGCCAAGGGTGCAGATTCCCACACCTCCATAGCCTCGCGTTCGGCCGGGTGATCTTTGAGGAACTGCTCATAAGCGAGAGCACCTTCACGGAGCTTCCGGTCGCGATGCTCCTTTTCGATCAAGCTGCGCACGTAAGCAGAAATGCTTTGCTCAGGTGCCTTTAAGTTAACCGCCTTCTCGACCAAGTCGGACTCTAGTTTAATGGTAGTCGCTGACATACTAAACAAGTAGTCAGGCGGTAGTCCGGTCGGAGTCAAGTGGGCGAAACCGCACTGAAGAGGAAGAACCGGGCGGGTCGGAGACCCGCCCTACTTTAGAATCAATCAGGCGCTGACCGGCACCTTACCCGCATCGAACTGATAAACCGACTTCGGCGTATCGGGCGTGGGCGGGTGCGGGACGACTTTCCAGAATTTTCCAAGCACGGCGTCCCAGTTTTCTTGAAGCCAGGCGGCGTGCGGGCTGCCGGTGAATTTGCCGTGGGTCGCGATGAGTTGCCTGAGGGAATCGCTCTCGGCGCCCGACGTGAGGCGCTCCAGCGTGATCATCGCGGGATTGATGCGGTCGGGCAGGACGTTGCGGTCGTCATAGACGAACGCGAGGCCACCGCTCATGCCGGCGCCGAAGTTTTTGCCGACGCGGCTCAGCACCACGACGACACCACCCGTCATGTATTCGCAGCCGTGGTCGCCCACGCCTTCGACGACCGCCGTCGCGCCGGAGTTGCGCACGCCGAAACGCTCGCCCGCCCAGCCGGCCGCGAAGAGCGCGCCGCCGATGGCGCCGTAAAGGCAGGTATTGCCGGCGATGCAGTTGTCTTTCCACGCGAAGATCTCGCCGGGCTTGGGGCGGATGATGATCTCGCCGCCGGCCATGCCTTTCGCGACGTAATCGTTGGCCTCGCCATTGAGCGTGAGGCGCACGCCCTGCACGAGAAACGCACCGAAACTCTGGCCGGCGCTGCCCGTGAACGTGAGGTCGATGGTCGCGGGCTTTAGGCCGCGATTGCCGAGCTGATAGGCGATCTGCCCGGAGAGGTGCGTGCCGATGTCGCGGTTGACGTTGGTGATCTTGTAACGCGCCACGATGCGCGCGGATTTCCCGAGGATGACGTCGCGCGCCTCCTGCAGGATGTTCTCGTCGATGGAGCCCTCGGCGCCGAAGCGCTCGTTGCGCTCGCGCGTGTGGTGGCGGTCGTGCTCGTTGGACGGGTCGGGGTTGTGCAACAGGCCCGAGAGATTCACGAACTTCGTCTTCGGATTCACCGGATCGTCGATCTGCTCGAGCAGCTCGGTGCGGCCAATGATGTCGTTGAGATTCCGCGCGCCTAGTTTGGAGAGGTAGTTACGCACATCCTCGGCAACGGAGTTAAAATAGTTGATGACGTTCTCGGGTTTGCCGCGGAATTTCGCGCGCAGGTCTTCGCGTTGAGTCGCGACGCCGACCGGGCAGGTGTTGAGATGGCAGACGCGGAACATCGCGCAGCCCGCGGCGATGAGCGCAGCGGTGCCGAAGTTGAACTCCTCGGCGCCGAGGAGCGCGGCGATCACGATGTCGCGACCGGTCTTCATACCGCCGTCGGTGCGCAGCACGACGCGGCCGCGCAGGCCGTTCATCATGAGAACCTGATGAGCCTCGGCGACGCCGATCTCCCACGCGGAGCCGGCGTTCTTGATCGAGGCGAGCGGCGAAGCGCCGGTGCCACCTTCGTGACCGGAGACGAGGATCACGTCGGCGTAGGCCTTCGCCACGCCGGCGGCGACGGTGCCAACGCCGGACGATGAAACGAGTTTCACGCACACCTTCGCGCGGGGGTTCACTTCCTTCAGATCGAAGATGAGCTGCGCGAGATCCTCGATGGAGTAGATGTCGTGGTGCGGCGGCGGCGAGATGAGCATCACACCCGGCACGGAATGCCGGAGACGCGCAATCAGTGGTGTGACTTTCGCGCCGGGCAACTGGCCACCTTCGCCGGGCTTCGCGCCCTGCGCCATCTTGATTTCGATTTCCTTGGCGTTGGCCAGATACTCGGCGGTGACTCCGAAGCGGCCGGACGCGACCTGCTTGATCGCGGAGTTGGCGGAGTCGCCATTTTCGCGAATGTTGAAACGCGCGGGATCTTCGCCGCCTTCGCCGGAGTTGGATTTGCCGCCGATGCGATTCATTGCAATCGCGAGCGCCTCATGCGCTTCGGGCGAGAGCGCGCCGAGTGACATGCCGGCAGTGGTGAAACGTTTCCGGATATCCTCGACGGGCTCGACCTCGTCGAGCGGCACCGCAGGGCGCACGCCGTAGCGCAGCTTGAGCAGATCCTTGATCGCGAGCGGCGGATGACCGTCGGCGTTGAGCGTCCAACCGGCGAAATCCTCCGCCGAGCCGCTGCGCGTGAACTTGTTCATCGCGGAGACGATCTTGGGATTCCAACCATGATACTCGCCCTCGCCCTTCTTGTTCACGCGGTAATAACCCTCGTTGTGCAACGCGGGCGCAGCGGCGGCCTGACCGATCTGGTCGGGGTCGGCCGAGTCGAGTTCCGGGAACGCGCGGGTGTGACGCGCGAACGCCTCTTCCGCGATCTGCCTATAATCGATGCCGCCGATGGGTGACGCGGTGCCGGTGAAACATTCGCCCATCACCTTGGCGCTGATGCCGAGCGCTTCGAAAATCTGCGCGCCACGGTAGCTGAAGAGCGTGCTGATGCCCATTTTCGCCATGATCTTCAAAAGGCCGGCGCCGATGGTCTCGGTGTAATTCTTGCGCGCCTGCTCGGCGGTCACGGGCTTGCTGGTCTTGCCGGTGGTCGCGAGTTCGGCGACGAGGTCGAGCGCGAGCCACGGATTCACGGCATTGACGCCGAAGCCGAGCAAGCACGCGAGCTGGTGGACGTCGCGAGCTTCGCCCGTCTCGGCCACAAGATCGCAACGGATGCGGAGGCCGGCGCGCACGAGCTGCTGGTGCACCGCGCCAACCGCGAGGAGCATGGGCGCGGCGAGTTTTTCACGCGTGGCGCCACGATCGGAGAGAATGATGACCTTGGCGTCGGATTGCTCGACCGCGGCCTGCGCTTTCGCCGCGAGTTCTTTGAGGAAACGCTCCAGCCCATCGGCGCCGCCGGCGGGATCAAAGAGCACGCTGAGTGTGACGACATGGCCTTTGAGCGCAGGCACGTTGGCCAGCGCGGCGAGTTCGGCGTCGCCGATGATCGGCGTGTCGAGTTCGACGAAGCCCTTCGTCTGCGGGAGTTCTTCGAAGAGGCCGAGTCGGCCGCCGAGATACATCGTCAGGGACATGACCGACTTTTCGCGGATCGAATCGATCGGCGGATTCGTGACCTGCGCGAAGAGCTGCTTGAAATACGAATAAAGCAGACGCGGCCGGCGCGAGAGCACGGCGAGCGGCGTGTCGTCGCCCATCGAGCCGGTGGGCTCGAGACCCTCGGCGAGCGGCGCGAGGATCATTTCAACCTCGTCGAGATCGTAGCCGAACGCGATGGGCGTGGAGAGCTGCGAGGTGAGAATCGCCGGCGTCTCGGCGGGCGCGGCGGCGCTGGCGTTCGAGGCGGCGAACTTGTGGAGGTTGACGAGGTGGCTGTCGCACCACGTGCGGTAGAGCGGCTTTTCCGTGATGGCGGCGCGCAGCTCTTCGTCCATCAGCACCTTTTTCTTTTCGAGATCGATGGCGATCATGCGACCGGGCCCGAGGCGGCCGGCTTGCACGACTTTTCCCGGGAAGTCGAAGACGAGGCCGGCCTCGCTCGCCAACATGAAGTAGCCGTCGTCGAAAATCTTGTAGCGCGCGGGGCGCAGGCCGTTGCGGTCGAGCGTGGCGCCGATGATTTTGCCATCGGTGAACACGACGGCGGCGGGGCCATCCCACGGCTCGAGCATGCAGGAGTGATAGCGGAAAAACGCGCGCGCCTCGGGCGTGAGAGACTTATCTTTTTCCCACGCCATCGGCATCATCATCATCGCGGAGTGCAACGCATCGCGGCCGCCGAGGGTGAGGAGCTGGAGTGCGTTGTCGAAGGACGCGGAGTCGCTCATGCCGGGCTGGATGAGCGGACGCAGATCAGCAAAGCGGTCGCCCCAAACGCCGTGCTCAGCGCTGCGCTCGCGGGCGCGCATGAGGTTACGGTTGCCGCGGATCGTGTTGATCTCGCCGTTGTGCGCCATCATGCGGAACGGATGCGCGAGATGCCACGTGGGGAACGTGTTCGTCGAATAGCGCTGGTGGAAAATCGCGAACGCGCTCGTGAACTTCGGTGACTTCAGATCGAGGAAAAATTTCCGAATCTGCGACGGCGTGAGCAGGCCCTTGTAAACAATCGTGCGCGAGGAGAACGAGCAGATGTAGAAACCCTCGATGCCGGCCTCGAAGACTTTCCGCTCGGAGGATTTCTGCGCGAGGAACAGCTTCCGCTCAAATTCGTCGTCGGTGAGTTCGCCGGTGCGGCCGACGAGTGCTTGCACGATCACGGGCTGCGTCTCAATGGCCTTGCGGCCGAGACCGTTGCCATCCGTCGGCACCAAGCGCCAGCCGAGCCATGCGAGACCTTCGGCCTTCACGGCCTGCTCGACGAGTTTCTTGCAGTGCGCCTGCGCGTAGTCGTCACGCGGGAGGAAAATCATACCGACACCGAGGTCCTCGTCGCGGAACAGCGATTTCTTCGCTTCCTTCAAATGGTCGCGGAAAAGCTCCACGGGAATCTGCGTGAGAATGCCCGCGCCGTCGCCGGTGACGGCATCGGCGTCGATGGCGCCGCGGTGCGCGAGGGCCTTCAGCGCAGCGATGGCTTTCTCGACCACGTCATGACTGCGGTCGCCGGTGACGCGGGCGATGAGACCCACGCCGCATGCGTCGTGCTCTTGATCAGGATGGTAGAGCGGTGAGGGAATGATGGTGGCCATAGGACAAAAGTGGGTCAGAAAAACAGCCGGCAAACCGGTAGGTCAATAGCTTGCACGAAGCGTGCCGTCCCCGCACAGGCGCAGATGATGTGGGAGCGATCTTGCGCGCGACGGGACGGCACAGTCGCGAGCAAGCTCGCTCCCACAGGAAGACAACAGAACACAACCTTACGGCAGGTCCGTCGAACCCATCAGGAAGCGGTCGCACTCGCGCGCGGCGCCCCGGCCTTCGTTGATCGCCCAGACGACGAGGCTCTGGCCACGACGGCAGTCGCCGGCGGCGAAGATGCGCGGGATGTTCGTCGTGTAGCGTTCGTGCTCGGCTTTGATGTTCGAGCGAGCGTCCACTTCGACGCCGATGTCCTTGAGGATCGATTGTTCGGGCCCGAGGAAACCCATCGCGAGGAGGACGAGTTGCGCCGGGCGCGTCTGCTCGGTGCCGGGCTGTTCTTTCGGGATGAACTGCCCCTTGTCGTTCTTCTCCCACTTGATTTCGACCGTCACGAGCGACTGCAAGTTGCCCGCGCCGTCGCCGAGGAATTTTTTCACCGTGGTGAGATAGACGCGCGGATCGGCGCCGAACTTAGCGGCGGCCTCTTCCTGGCCGTAGTCCATCTTGTAGGTCTTGGGCCACTCGGGCCAGGGGTTGTCGGCGGTGCGCTCAAGCGGAGGCTTGGGAAGGATTTCGATCTGCGTGATGCTCTTGCAGACGTGGCGCATCGAGGTGCCGACGCAGTCCGTGCCGGTGTCGCCGCCGCCGATGACGATCACGTCCTTGCCGAGCGCGTGGATCGCCGCGTGGTCGGCGCCACCGTTGAGCACGGCTTTCGTGTTGGCGGTGAGGAACTCCATCGCGAAGTGGACGCCCTTCAGATCGCGGCCCTCGATGGGCAGATCACGCGGCTTGGTCGCGCCGGTGCAGATGACGGTAGCGTCGTATTCCTTCAGGAAAATCTGCGCCTCGACGTTTTCGCCGACGTTGGCGTTGCAGATGAATTTGATGCCTTCCTGCTCCATCAACTTGATGCGGCGGAGGACAACTTCCTGCTTATCGAGCTTCATGTTGGGGATGCCATACATGAGGAGACCGCCGGGGCGATCGGCGCGCTCGAAAACAGTAACGGTGTGGCCGGCCTTGTTGAGTTGCTCAGCGGCGGAAAGACCCGCCGGGCCGGAGCCGATGACGGCGACTTTCTTGCCGGTGCGCACCTTCGGCGGCTGCGGGAACACCCAACCCTCTTCCCACCCGCGGTCGGTGATCGCGGCTTCGATGTTTTTGATCGTGACCGCCGGGCTGTTCATGCCGAGCACGCAGGAGCCTTCGCACGGAGCGGGGCAGACGCGGCCGGTGAATTCCGGGAAATTGTTGGTCTTGTGGAGGCGGTCGAGTGCCTCGTGCCAGAGGCCGCGGTAAACGAGATCGTTCCACTCGGGGATAAGGTTGTTGATCGGGCAGCCCGAGGCCATACCGCCGATGAGTTTGCCCGTGTGGCAAAACGGGACGCCGCAATCCATACAGCGCGCGCCTTGGTGGCGAAGTTTCTTCTCATCCATGTGATGGTGAAACTCCTTCCAGTCGCGGATGCGCTCGGTCGGGGTGCGGTCCACGGGGATTTCGCGGAGGTATTCGATGAAGCCGGTTGGTTTGCCCATGGTTTTTAAGAGGAGTAAGAGGTGTAAGTTTTAAGAGGTGTAAGCGGAATAGGTTTTTAAGAGGAGTAAGCAGTTTGAAGGCCCTGAATCAGGCTTACCGGCTTACTCCTCTTAGCCCTTACTCCTCTTAATTCCCGCCGACGCGGGACGTGTCGCGGGCGTTTTCTTCGAACGCGGCCATGACGGCTTCGTCGCCGGTGAGGCCCTGCGCGTGGGCGCGGTCCATACAGGCGAGGACACGCTTGTAGTCCTTCGGCATGATTTTGACGAACTTCGGCAGGAACGTGTCCCACGCGTCGATCACCTCGATGCCGCGCGCACTCTTGGTGGCGGCGATGTGTTTCTCGATCAACGCGCGCACTTCGGCGGCCTCGGCGGCGGTCTCGATCTTCTCGATGCCGACCATCGTGACGTTCACGCGTTTCGGGAAATCACCGCGCTCATCGAGCACGTAGGCGACGCCGCCCGACATGCCGGCGGCGAAGTTGCGGCCGGTGTCGCCGAGGATGACGACGCGGCCGCCGGTCATGTATTCGAGCGCGTGGTCGCCCACGCCTTCGACGACGGCGGTGACGCCGGAATTGCGGACGCCGAAGCGTTCGCCTGCGCGGCCCGCGAGGTAGAGTTCGCCGGCGGTCGCGCCGTAGAGAGCGACGTTGCCGATGATGATGTTTTCCGACGGCACGAACGAAGAGTTCGCGGGCGGATAGATCGCAATTTTGCCACCGGACAGGCCTTTGCCGACGTAGTCGTTGGCGTCGCCCTCGATAGAGAACGTCATGCCCTTCGGCATAAACGCGCCGAAGCTCTGGCCGGCGGAGCCCTTGAAGTGGATGCGGATGGTGTCTTCGGGCAGACCGGCGGCGCCGTATTTCTTCGTGACGTCGCTGCCCGTGATCGTGCCGACGACGCGGTTGACGTTACGAATCGGGAGTTCGGCGATGACTTTCTCGCCGCGCTCGATCGCAGGCTGCGCGAGTTCGAGGAGCGTCGTGAGATCGAGGGACTTTTCGAGACCGTGGTCCTGCTTAATGGTGCAAAAACGGCCGACCTCGGGACCGACGTCGGGTTGATAAAGGATGTTGGAGAAATCCATGCCCTTCGCCTTCCAGTGATCGACGGCTTTGCGTGGCTCGAGGCGTTCGACGTGGCCGATCATCTCTTCGATGGTGCGGAAACCGAGTTGCGCCATGATCTCGCGGACTTCTTGCGCGACGAACGTCATGAAGTTCACGACGTGCTCGGGCTTGCCGGCAAACTTCGCGCGGAGCTTCGGGTCCTGCGTGGCGACGCCGACGGGGCAGGTGTTGAGATGGCAGACGCGCATCATAATGCAGCCCGTGGCGACGAGCGGCGCGGTCGCGAAACCGAACTCCTCGGCGCCGAGCAGCGCGGCGATGATGACGTCGCGGCCGGTCTTGAGTTGGCCATCGGTTTCGACGGCGATGCGGCTGCGGAGATTATTGAGGACGAGCGTCTGGTGCGTCTCGGCGAGGCCGAGTTCCCACGGGAGACCGGCGTGCTGGATCGACGTCATCGGCGAAGCGCCGGTGCCGCCGTCGAAACCCGAGATCAGCACGACATCGGCGTGCGCTTTGGCGACGCCCGCCGCGATGGTGCCAACGCCGACTTCGGCGACGAGTTTTACGCTGATGCGCGCGTGGCGGTTACTGTTCTTCAGGTCGTGAATCAGCTCGGCCAAATCCTCGATGGAATAGATGTCGTGGTGCGGCGGTGGCGAGATGAGGCCGACGCCGGCGGTGGTGTGACGCGTCTTCGCGACCCACGGATAAACCTTGGTGCCGGGCAGCTGGCCGCCTTCGCCGGGCTTCGCGCCCTGCGCCATCTTGATCTGAATTTCTTTCGCGCTGACGAGATACTCGCTCGTGACGCCGAAGCGGCCGGAGGCGACCTGCTTGATCGCGGAGTTCTTCGAGTCGCCGAGTTCGTTGGTCCACGTAAAGCGCGCGGGATCTTCGCCGCCTTCGCCGGTGTTGGATTTACCGCCGATGCGGTTCATGGCGATGGCGAGGGTTTCATGAGCCTCGCTCGAGATGGAGCCGTAGGACATGGCGCCGGTTTTGAAGCGCTTCATGATCGCCTCGATGGGCTCGACTTCTTCGAGCGGAATCGCGTCGGAGGCCTTGAATTCGAGGAGGCCGCGGAGCGTGCAGAGATTCTTCGCCTGCTCGTTGATGAGCTTCGAGAAATTGCGGAACGTCGCGAGGCTGCCGGTGCGCACCGCCTTCTGGAGATGGTGAATCGATTCGGGGTTGAAGAGATGGAATTCGCCGTCGTTGCGGAACTGGTATTGGCCGCCGGCGGGGAGCACGTGGCTCGCGACATCGCGGTCGGGATACGCGGCGCGGTGGCGCGCGAGAACTTCTTGGGCGATGATGTCGAGGCCGATGCCGCCGACGCGCGACGGCGTCCACGTGAAGTAGTGGTCGATGACGTCTTGGCGGATGCCGACGGCCTCGAACACCTGCGCACCGCGGTAGCTCTGAATCGCGGAGATGCCCATCTTCGACATGACTTTGACGACGCCTTTGGAGGCGGCCTTCACCATGTTTTTGCAGGCGGTCTTGTGATCAAGATTCGGCAGCAGGCCGTCTTGGATCATGCCGTCGATCGTCTCGAAGGCGACGTAGGGATTGATCGCGCTACAACCGTAGCCGATGAGCAGCGAGAAGTGATGCACCTCGCGCGCCTCGCCGGTCTCGAGGACCATGCTGATGCGCGTGCGGAGACCTTCACGGATGAGATAGTGGTGCAGACCGGCGACGGCGAGGAGCGCGGGGATGGGCGCGAATTCCTTGGTGACGCCGCGGTCGCTGAGAATGAGGACGGTGACTTCGTCTTCCTCAATCATGCGACGCGAGAGGAGGCAAAGCTCCTCCATCGCCTTCGCGAGACCACGTTCGCCGCGCGTGACGCGGAAGAGGATCGGCATTACGCCGACCTTGAAACCCGGCTGGTCGAGGCGACGGATTTTCGCGAACTCTTCGTTGGTGAGCACGGGCCATTTCAGCTCGATACGACGACATGCTAGCGGGTCGGGATTGAGGAGATTGCCTTCGGAGCCGAGGCGCGTTTCGGCGGATGTGATCAATTCTTCGCGGATACAGTCGATGGGCGGATTCGTGACCTGCGCGAAGAGCTGCTTGAAGTAGTCGTAGAGCAGGCGCGGCTTGTTGGAGAGCACGGCGAGCGGCGTATCGATACCCATCGAGCCGATGGCCTCGACGCCGTTGAGCGCCATCGGGGCGAGGACGATGCGCTGGTCTTCAAACGTGTAACCGAACGCGATCTGGCGATGGAGCAACGTCTCGTGATCGGGCACGGGGACGGCGGGCGCGGCGGGCAAATCTTCGAGATGCACGAGGTGCTCGTTGAGCCACTGGCGATAGGGGCGCTCGGTGACGAGCTGCTGCTTGATCTCCTCGTCGTCGATGATGCGGCCCTCGACGGTATCGACGAGGAACATCTTGCCCGGCTGGATGCGGCCCTTTTGGCGAATGTGATCTGCGGGAATATCGAGCACGCCGGCCTCGGAGGCCATGATGACAACATCGTCGGTCGTAACGTAGTAGCGCGAGGGACGCAGGCCGTTGCGGTCGAGGACGGTGCCAATCTGTTTGCCATCGGTGAAAGCCAGCGCCGCCGGGCCATCCCACGGCTCCATGAGGCAGGAGTGATATTGGTAAAACGCCCGACGCTCGTCGGTCATGCTCTCGTGGTAAGACCACGGCTCGGGAATCATCATCATCATCGCATGCGCAATGGGTCGGCCGGCGAGGACGAGGAGTTCGAGCGTGTTGTCGAACATCGCCGAGTCGCTGCCGTGCGGGTTGATGATCGGAAGGATTTTTGCCATGTCCTCCGAGCTGTTCGGCGAGGA